>NZ_BAABHO010000028.1:0-78162 GCF_039542135.1 Actinomycetospora chlora | reverse complement strand
CAACTCCTTGGCACACAGAACGACATGGCTACGATCCGACTTACCAGCGCGAGGTCGCCGGGCAGCGAGCCCCACGCCGTGCGGCCCGCGCGCAGCGCCTCGCCCGCGTGGGCCGCGACCGCGGAGCCGTCGAGCAGCGCGGTCTCGTCGACGACGGCGACGCTGCCCGCGGGCGCGGCGCGGATCGCCGCGCGGTGGGCCTCGAGGTCAGCGACCGGCACCGGGCACCCCTTCCAGCACGTCCGTCCGCAGCTCCTGCTCCCGCCGCCCCGCGCGGCGCAGCCGGTCGCGCACAGCGGCGAGCTCGTCGCGCCAGGCGGCGCGGCCCTCCTGTGCGCCGGCCCCGAGCAGGTCACGGTTGTCCGCGGCCCGCAGCGCGGAGGTGAACAGCTCCCGGGAGACGACGTCGGCGCCGTGCAGGAGCTGCTGGCGCCACCACTGCTGGCCGAGCCCGGTGCAGGCGTCGAGGAAGGCGTCGCGACCGTCGCGCTCCAGCGCCCCGTCCCACCCGGCCAGCACCGTCGCCACCACCCACTGCGCCTCGACGAACGGCAGCAGCGCGCGCGGCGCCACGAGCAGCTCGGCCCGGTCGAGGATCTCCGCGGCGCTGCCGGTCGAGTCCGGCGTGCCGGTGCGGTCCGGGGCGAGGCGGGTCAGCTCGGCCAGCAGCTCGTCGCGGAACTCCCGGCGGCGCGGGAAGAAGAACTCGAACTTCAGCAGGTCGCGCAGCTCCAGCGCGGCCTGCCAGCAGGCCTCGAGGACCTCGTCGGGCGAGCGCTCGTCCCGCCCCTCGTCGACGACGGCGAACAGCGCCATCTCCAGCACCGCGCGCGTGAGCAGGTGGTGCAGCACGCCGTTGCGGTAGAAGGCGGCGACGTGGTGGCTCTCGGGCCCGATCGACCAGACGGTCTGCGGCCCGCCGTCGAAGCGGTCGACGACACCGACCGACTCCAGCCGCCCGAGGGTCTCCGCGAGTCCGTCGTCGCTGTCGACCCGGCTGATCACGGGCTCGTCGGCGAACAGCGTGCGCAGCGGCGCGACGACCGCGCGGACCTGCTCGAACGTCAGGGCGCGCCCGCCCGCGCCGAGCAGCGCGAACGTGACGACCGACGTCGGCGTCACCGGGGTGGCCCGGTTGATGCCGACCGCGATCCGGAACGCGACCTTCTCCAGCTGCGACGGCCCCTCGCCGGCCTCGGCGAGCGCCTCGCGCAGGCCCAGCGGCTCTCCGAAGCGCACCCGGGCCGAGCCGATGCGGCGCTGCTGGTCGCGCATGTAGCCGGCCAGCCAGCCCAGGCCCTCGGCCTTCTTGCCCGCCCCGCCCTGCTCGGCGGCCAGGGCACCGACCTCGTGGAGCTGGTCGTAGTGGATCGAGACGGGAACGAGCAGCGGGTCGGCGCCCGGCGAGCCCTCCTCGAGGTGGTCGGCGGCGTCGACGAGGTAACGCAGCAGCCCGTAGCGCGGCGGGCGGAGCTTGCCGGTGCGGGTGCGGCCGCCCTCGATGTACCACTCGAGGTTGAAGCGCTTGTCCAGCAGGTGGGCGAAGTACTCGCGCACCGCGAACTTGTAGACCGCGTCGTCGCCGAAGCTGCGGCGGATGAACACGATGCCCGCGCGGCGACCCAGGGTGCCCAGCGGCCAGAACGCGAGGTTGTTGCCCCCGAGCACGTGGTTGCGCGGGAAGTCGTGGGCGTGGAGCACCTCGGCGAGCACGAGGGGGTCGGCGTAGCTGCGGTGCGAGGGCAGGAACACCAGCGGGCGGGAGCGGCCCTGCTCGCGCAGGTTCTCCAGGCTGGTGGTGTCGACGTCGACGTCCCAGGCCTTGCGGTGCAGCGGGCTCATCACCGACCGGAAGGCCTCGATGGCCGGGGGGCTCTGCACCGCGGCCATCTCGGCGAGGCAGTCGGCGGTGCGCGCGAGCACCTCGTCGGTGTCCAGCCCGAGCTCGCCGGCCAGCGCCGCGGCGCGCCGGCGCACCGCCGCCGACGCGACGATCTGCTCGGCCATGAGCCGCGGCACCTTGTAGCGGTCGCCGGTCAGGCGGCGCTCGGCGCGGTCGCACGCCAGCGCGGCGCGGCGCCGGACGAACGCCACGAACCCGTCGCCGCGGGGGTCGCCGAGCTCCCGGTCGCCCTCGCGGCGCAGCTCGTCGAGGGTCGCGGCCTCGCCGGCCACGACGCGCGCCTTGTCCTCCGACCACCCGCGCACCCGCGCGTGGACGTGGCGCAGGCCGCGGCGTCGCGGGCTCAGCGAGAGCAGGTCACCGAGGGCCGGCGGGTCCGACGAGGCGCGCTCCGCCGGCGGCCACACCACGCGGACCGGCACCACCGTGGTGTCCGGGCCGGCGTCGTCGAGGGCGCCCGCGAGCTCGCGCCCGTCGTCGGGGACGACGCGGACCGGCCCGTCGCCGTTGCCGTACGTCGTCTCCGCCCACCGCCGGACGAGCTCGCGCTCGGTCCGTGACCGCGCCCCCGACAGCACCAGGGTCCGCACCAGGGTCTGCTGCACCACGTCGTGCCCCCGCCTCACCCCGCCCACCGGCGGCCGTCAGCCCTCGAGCGAGCAGGGCATGGTCTTCACGGCGTGCACGAAGTTGCTGCGCAGCGTCTCCGGCTCGCCGACGGTGAGGTCCGGGACCGCCGTCAGGAGCTGGGTGAAGATCTGCCGCAACTGCGTGCGCGCGAGCATGTTGCCCAGGCAGAAGTGGGGTCCGCCACCCCCGAAGCCGACGTGGGGGTTGGGGTCGCGCGCGAGGTCGAACCGCTGCGGGTCGGCGAAGACCTCGTCGTCCCGGTTGCCCGACTCGTAGAACATGACGACCTTGTCGCCGGCCGCGATCCGCCGCCCGCGCAGCTCGGTGTCCTCGGTCGCCGTGCGCCGGAACGTCATCACCGGGCTCGCGTGGCGGATGAACTCCTCCACCGCGCCCCCGATCCGCCCCTCGAGGTCCGCGGCCAGCCAGGCGCGCTGCTCCGGGTTCTCGGTGAGCCCGCGCATCGCGTGGGCGATGGTGTTGCGGGTCGTGTCGTTGCCGGCCACCGACAGCAGCACGAAGAACGCGCCGATCTCGTCGTCGGTGAGGCGCTGCCCGTCCACCTCGGCGGCCACGAGGTTGGTCATGAGGTCGTCCTGCGGGTCGCGGCGCCGCGCCTCGGCGAGCTCGTGCGCCGGGCCGAGCAGGGCGTGCAGGGCCTGCCCCGCGGCCTGCAGCGGGTCCTCCACCCCGAGGTTCTCCAGCACGTCGGGGTCGTT
Organism: Actinomycetospora chlora; assembly: GCF_039542135.1. Classification (NCBI taxonomy): domain Bacteria; kingdom Bacillati; phylum Actinomycetota; class Actinomycetes; order Pseudonocardiales; family Pseudonocardiaceae; genus Actinomycetospora; species Actinomycetospora chlora. Next base: position 74,910 of record NZ_BAABHO010000028.1, on the reverse strand, counting down.
GGTGGCGACGAGCAGGTCGGCGGCCTCGGCGAGGGAGTCCTGGTACTCCACGGGCGCCCCCATGAGGTCGTAGATCGTGCCCATGGGCAGGCGCTTGGCGACGAGCTGGACGAAGTCGCCGTCACCATGATCACGCAGCTCGTCCACGATCCGCTCGGCGCGCTCCGCGATGCGGTCCTCCACGCGCCGGACCTGCTTCGGCGTGAACGCCGCACTGACGATCTTGCGCAGCTGCGTGTGCCGCGGCGCGTCCATCGCCAGGAACGACTGCGTCGCCTCGAGCAGCTCCGGCGGGGCGTCCTGGAACTGCACGCCCTGCCCGGAGCAGAAGAGCTTCGGGTTCTTGCTGACGTGGCCGATGTCGGCGTGGCGGGTCACGGCCCAGAAGCCGGGATCGCTCTCGCTCGGCATGACCATGCCCTCGGGCGGGCGGTGCCACGAGACCGGGCGCTCGCGGCGCAGCTCGGCGAAGGCCGCGTCGCGCTCGGCCATCGACCGGCCCCAGAAGTCCAGCGAGGAGAGGTCGAGGGGGTCGACCTCCCGGTCGTCCGCGGTGGTCGTCACGCGCCGGCTCCCTGCTGCGCGGCCTGCTCGGCCTGCTCGGCCTTCTTCGCCCGGGCCGCGCGCCGCTCCTCCGCCAGGGCCAGGGCGTCGTCCCAGCTCTTGCGGCCGCCGATGAGGCGCCGGTACTTCATGACCTCGGCGGGCATGTCGACGGCGAGGGCGCCGACGATCCGGTCGCCCGCCCGGTAGATCGCGGTGAACGGCCCGCCCTCCGAGTCGTCGCCGGCGACGACCTCGATCTCCTCGGCGTCGGCGACCCCGACGAACTGGACGCGGCCGTCGTACCAGTCCGACCAGAAGTAGGGAACGGTCTCGTACGGCTTCGCGGCGCCCGGGTCGACGGCGTGCCGCGCGGCGCGGCCGCCCTGGTCGGCTGCCGACGTCCAGTGCTCGAGACGCATCGTGCCGTCCACGACGTCGGTGAACAGCGCGTTCGGCCAGCGCGCGACGTCGCCGGCGACGTAGACGCCGTCGGCCGCGGCGAGGGTCTCGTCGGCGACGACACCGTCGTCGATCGTCAGCCCGGAGCCCTCCAGCCAGTCGGTGGCCGGGCGGGCGCCGATGCCGACGACGAGGACATCGGTCTCGAGCTCGGTGCCGTCGCCCAGGCGCACGCCGGTGACCCGGCCGTCGCGACGCAGGACCTCGTCGACGGCCACGCCCGTGCGGACCTCGGTGCCGTGGCGGCGGTGCAGGTGGGTCAGCGCCCGGCCCATCCGCTCGCCGACGGCGCGGGCCAGCGGGGTCTCGAGCGCCTCGAGGATCGTCACCTCGAGCCCGAGCTTCCGTCCGACCGAGGCCACCTCGGAGCCGATGAACCCGGCCCCGACGACCGTGAGCCGCCGCGCGCCGCCCCGCAGGGCCGCGCGCAGCGCGATCGCGTCGTCGAGGGTCCGCACGGTGTGCACGCCCTCGAGGTCCTCGGTGCCCGGCAGGGCCCGCGCGTGCGCGCCGGTCGCGATGACGAGCCCGTCGTAGGACAGCGTGCGGTCCCCGACCGTCACCGTCCGCGCCGCGGTGTCGAGCGCCGAGGCCGGCGTGCCGAGCAGCAGCTCGACGTCGAGGTCGCCGGCGAAGGTCTCCTCCTCGCGGTAGCGCGGGTCGGGGCACTCCTCGGCGGCCAGGTACTCCTTGGACAGCGGCGGGCGGTCGTAGGGCAGGTGCTCCTCGGCACCGACGAGCGTGACCTCGCCGTCGAACCCGTCGCGCCGCACGGCCTCGACGGCGCGCAGCCCGGCCAGGGACGCCCCGACCACGACGAGGTGGGTCACTCCTCGCCCTGGAGGGAGAGCGCCTCGGTCGGGCACGCGGCGACGGCCTCGCGGACGTCGCTCTCCATCCCCTCGGGGACCTCCTCGGCGTGCAGGATCAGCGACCCGTCGTCGTCCACCTCGAACACGTCGGGCGCGAGCGACTCGCACATGCCCATCCCGGTGCAGCGGTCCCAGTCCACGACGATCCTCATCGGTGCCCTCCGGGTGGTGGTCGGCGTCCTCGACGGCGCGCCGACCATAACGTGCGTGATGGTCCGGGGCGAGACCTCCGTCACCGGACGATCACCGCGCGCGACCGGGGTGTCGTGAGAGCGTTCGCCGACGAGCACCCGACGAAGGAGGACGCGGACGTGACCACCCTCGACCCCGCGCTCGACACCGCCGCGCCGGCCACCCCGACCGCCCTGTCGATCACGCGCGACGAGGGCGTGGCGACGGTGCGCCTCGAGCGCCCGCAGGCCGCCAACGCGCTCGACCGCACCCTGTGGCGCGAGCTGCGCGACACCTTCCGGGCCCTCGACGAGGACCCCACCGTGCGCGTCGTCGTGCTCACCGGCGCCGGCAAGCACTTCTGCGCCGGCATCGACCTCGGGATGCTCGCCGAGATCGGCGGCGCGGCCCACGCCACGGCGGACCCGGGCCGGGCGCGCGAGACGCTGCGCCGCACGGTGCTCGACCTGCAGGACGTGCTCACCACCGTCGAGCGCTGCCGCGTGCCCGTGCTCGCCGCGATCCAGGGCGCGTGCGTCGGCGCCGGGCTCGACCTCGCCGTCGCCTGCGACCTGCGCTACGCCACCCCGCGCACGAAGTTCTCGCTCAAGGAGGTGGACATGGGCCTCGCCGCCGACGTCGGCGTGCTCCAGCGCCTGCCCCACCTCATCGGCGAGGCCCGTACCCGCGAGATGGCCTACACCGCCCGCGACGTCCGCGGCCCGGAGGCCGAGCGGATCGGCCTGGTCAACGCGTGCCTGGAGGGCGACGACCCCGAGGCGCTCGTCGCGCACGTCACCGAGGTCGCCCGCGGGCTCGCCGCCAAGTCGCCGCTGGCGCTGCGCGGCACCAAGCACGCGATCACCTACGCCCGCGACCACACGACGGCCGACGCCCTCGACCAGATCGCGACGTGGAACGCCTCGGTGCTCATCTCCGACGACCTCACCGAGGCCGTCACCGCCTTCGCCGAGGGCCGCGCCCCGCGCTACTCGGACTGAGCCTCGCGGCGCGCCGGATCCGCCCGCCACGGGTCGGGCTCGGCGACCGGCGGGTCCCACGTGACGTCGGCCCGGTCCCGCACGGTCGCCTCGAACTCCTCGAGCAGGGACGCCAGGTCCACGTCGGTCACGCCCGCGATCTGCTGGTGCCCGGCGAGCACCGCGACACCGAGGGCGGCGAGGCGCTCCCGGCGGTCCGGGTCGACGACCACCGGCGCCAGCACGTCGGACAGCGCCCGCAGCCGGCCCCGGTCGACCGCCCGCTGTGCTGCCTCCACCGTCGGGTCCACCGTCGCCCAGGCACGGATGGCGGTCTCGGCCCCGTGCGGCACCGTCAGCGCCAGGTACTTCATGCGCGTGATGCGCTCGCCCGGGTCGTCGCCGGCGTTGACGAGCTCGACGATGCGGGCCACCTGCTCGTTCTCCCAGTGCTCCAGCAGCGCCGCGACGAACCCGTCCCAGCTGCCGAAGTGGTGGTAGAAGGAGCCGCTGGTGACGCCGAGCGCGGCGCAGAGCCGCCCGATGCGCAGGCCGTTGCGGCCCTCGCGGGCGAGCAGGCGCAGCGCCTGCTCGTAGTAGGACCGCGGGGTGGCCGTCGGCATGGGTCCTCCCGCAGGGGTCGCCCGTCGAGCAGAACGTAACCTACTCTACGGCCGACCCCCCGGTCCGCACCGTCGAAGGAGACGACGATGTATCCCGGCACGTTCGCCGCCACCAGCCCGGACCGCAAAGCCGTGATCATGGCCGAGACCGGTGAGGGCCTGACCTACCGCGAGCTCGAGGACGGGTCGGTGCGGCTGGCCCGGACGCTGCACGAGCACGGGCTGCGCCGCGGCGACGTCGTCGCCCTGCTCTCCGACAACCACCCGCGCGTCTTCGAGGTCTACTGGGCCGCGCAGCGTGCCGGCCTGCTGGTCACGGCGGTGAACCACCACCTGTCCCCCGACGAGGCCGCCTACATCGTCGACGACTGCGGGGCGCGGGCCCTGGTGGTCAGCGCGGCCAAGGACGAGCTGGCCGCGGCGATCGTCGACGCGACGCCGCACGTCACGCTGCGCCTGGCCTTCGGCGGCGCCGTGCCGGGCCACCGCGACTACGACGAGGTCGTCGGGCCGCAGAGCGCCGAGCCGATGGCCGACCAGCCGCGCGGCGGCGACATGCTCTACAGCTCGGGCACGACCGGTCGCCCGAAGGGCATCAAGCCGACGCTGCCCGAGCGGCAGATCGACGAGCCGGGCGACCTCTACATCGCCGTGTTCAAGCCCATGTACGGCTTCGGCGAGGACACCGTCTACCTCTCGCCGGCGCCGGTCTACCACGCGGCGCCGCTGCGCTTCGGCGCCACGATCCAGTCGACCGGCGGCACCGTCGTGATGATGCACCGCTTCGACCCGGAGGAAGCGCTCGCCGCGATCGAGCGCTACCGCGTCACCCACAGCCAGTGGGTGCCGACGATGTTCGTGCGGATGCTCAAGCTGCCCGCGGAGACGCGGGCCCGCTACGACGTCTCGAGCCTGCGGGTGGCGATCCACGCCGCGGCACCCTGCCCTGTCGAGGTCAAGCGGGCGATGATCGACTGGTGGGGCCCGGTGCTCTACGAGTACTACAGCTCGAGCGAGGCCAACGGGATCACGTTCATCGACTCGCGGCAGTGGCTCGAGCGGCCCGGCTCGGTGGGGCTCGCGGGGCTGGGCACGATCCACGTCTGCGACGACGAGGGCCGCGAGCTCCCTCCGGGCGAGGTCGGCACCGTCTACTTCGAGCGCGACCAGGTGCCCTTCCGGTACCACAACGACCCCGAGAAGACCCGCGGCAGCCAGCACCCCGAGCACGAGACGTGGACGACCACCGGCGACCTCGGCTACGTCGACGACGACGGCTTCCTCTACCTCACCGACCGCAAGAGCTTCATGATCATCTCAGGCGGGGTGAACATCTACCCGCAGGAGATCGAGGACGTGCTCGTCCTCCACGACGCGGTCGACGACGTCGCCGTGATCGGCGTGCCCGACGACGAGATGGGCGAGTCGGTGTTCGCGGTCGTCACGCCCGCGCCGGGCCACGAGCCGTCGGAGGCCCTGGCCGAGGAGCTGCTCGAGCACGTCCGCGGGCGGATCGCGCGGTACAAGACGCCACGCCGGCTGGTGTTCACCGACGACCTGCCCCGCACGCCGACCGGCAAGCTCGTCAAGCACCGCCTGCGCGAGCGCTACGCGGCCGGGGAGTTCGTCGCCACCTAGAAGAGCGAGCGGAAGAACGTGGCGATCGACGACAGCGCGTTGCCGATGATGGCGAGGATCGAGCGGACGACGTCGGCCGCGCCCTCGGGCTGGGCGATCACGAAGTAGAGCAGCACGGCCACGACGACCAGGATCAGCAACCGTCTCACCGATGCAGACATGCGTTCGCCGCCGCTCCCGTCGTCCCGGCCCCCGACCGCGCTCGGGGGTGGGCGCGGTGCGCACCGACCGTAACGCCATCACCTCGTCCGGTGGTTCCACTTCGACGGAGTGTCGGGCGCGCGTCCGGAGAAGATCGGCGTCGACCCGCCCGAACGGGCACGATCCCCCGCCGTGGACTCCTTCACCAGCGACGGCCTGCGCTTCGACGTCACCGAGTACGGCGCGAGCTCGACCGACGGCATCCCCGTGCTGCTGCTGCACGGCTTCCCCCAGACAGCGGCGAGCTGGGAGCCGGTCGCCCGCCGGCTCGCCGACGCGGGCCACCGCGTCCTCGTCCCGGACCAGCGCGGCTACTCGCCCGGCGCCCGCCCCGCCGGCCGGCGCGCCTACCGGGTCGAGGAGCTCGTCGACGACGTCGTCGCGCTCCTCGACGCCGCGGGCGGCGGGCCGGCACACGTGGTGGGCCACGACTGGGGCGCCGTCGTGGGGTGGGCCCTGGCGGCGCTGCACCCGGAGCGGGTCCGCACGCTGACCGCGGTCTCTGTCCCGCACCCGGCGGCGTTCGTGAAGGCGATGGTGACGAGCCGGCAGGTCGCCCTGTCCTGGTACATGTACGCCTTCCAGCTCCCCGGGGTCGCCGAGCGGGTGCTGGGACGCCCCGGGGGGCTGGCGACCGCGGCGCGGCGCGCCGGGCAGAGCCCGCAGCGGGCGCGGCGCGACGAGGCGGCGCTGGCGGCGAAGGGCGGACTGCGTCCGGCGGTCACGGGGGCCGTCAACTGGTACCGCGCCATGCCGTTCTGGGAGCACCGCGGGCTGCAGCTCACCGTGTCGGCGCCGACCCTGCTGGTGTGGAGCGACGGTGACGTCGCGATCTCGCGTGCCGCGGTGGACGGCACCCCGCGCTGGGTCACGGGGCCCTACCGGCTGGAGGTGCTCAGCGGCGTGAGCCACTGGATCCCCGACGAGGTGCCCGATCGGCTCGCCGACCTCGTGCTGGAGCACGTCGCGGAGCGGGGCTGAGGTTGGGGGGTTCCGGGAGCGCGGGGGGATGCGCTCCCGGAACCATGGTCGGCCGAGGGGGGCACGGCCGACTGCCTCATGTTACGTGCTCATGACTCGGCCGGTAGGGGCTCCGGGTGCGATCCTGAACACCCGTTCAGCTCAGCTCACCGAGCCTGCACACCGACGAGTCGGTTGCGCTCCCGCGGTGATCGGGCGATGTCCGAGGGGAGCTCGCGGTCATCGCCAGGGCGGAAAGGGCGTTCGCCGTCGCGGTGTCGCAACAACGAGTTCCGGTGCGCCACGATCGCGGTGGCGAGGGCCTGGGCGTGGGCCTCCGCGGCGGGCGAGGACTCGCCCGTCACGTGCTCCACGGCACGGCCGACCGTCTCCGCGAGGCGCGCGAGCTCGTCGAGGACGTCGGCCGACCACGTGAAGTGGTCGACCCCGTCCGGTCTCAGCGCTCGCCCCTGGTCGTCGAGGCGCCGCAGGGCGTCGGAGGCCTGGCGGGCGAGCGCGACGCCTGTGTTCTCAACCGTCACGACGTGGCTGTACCCGCCCGCCGAGGGGGCGACGCGCTCGATGGTGCACGACCGAATGGAGCACAACTGCGGCGGTCGAACGAGCGAGACGGGGTGGAGCCGGTCCCGCTCCTGACTGCTCCCCAGCGTCAGGGGTGGGACCGGCTCCCGCAGGGCCGTCACGGAGCCCCCGAAGCCCCGGCCACGGCCTTTCACGATCAGCGTGCCCGTGCCTTGAGGTGCGGAAACACGGTGGCCGGCTCGTGGATCGGTTCAGCGCGGGGCGCAAGGTGGCCCCGCCCCCGGCTGCCCGGGGAGCGGGGCCGTCCCCGCCGGCCGCCCGTCTGCGCGGACAACCGCCGACGCCGGGGAGCCAGGACCGTCACCCTCCTCGGCCCCGTCGGACGGGTCAAACCGCGGCACCCGTTCGCCCGTCGCGGTCCCACGGCCGGCGCAGTGCGCCGCCGTGCTCAGCGGTCGTCGCCGGCGACGTGGTCGAGCGCGCGGTCACTCGCGGCCGTCTCGCGGTCGATCTCCTCCTGGTCGCGGTCGATCTGGTGGCGGGACCGGCGCAACGCGGAGCGGTTGCGGTCGAGGCGCGCCTGCGCGCGCGCCACCGTCTCAGCCGCACGGTCCAGCGCCGCGAACGAGCGCTCGACCGGATCCGTCGTCGGGGTACCCAGTGCCCGCGCCAGCCCGCTCAGGGCCTCCTCGCGCTCGTCGACACGCTGCTCGCGCAGGTCGGCCAGCTGCTCCCGCCGGTCGGCATCGGCCTCGCGGGCGTCGGCGGCGGCGTCGCGGAGGTCGGCAGCCGCGTCCCGGGCGTCGGCGCGCGCGTCCCGCTCGTCGGCGTCCTGCCCGTGCTCGCCCATGACACCCACCCGACCCGTCGAGGCCGTTCCCGTCGTCGGTACCCGCACAGTGTGGCCCCGGGGCCCCCGCTCCGGGGCGCCAGTTCGCCGCCGGCCGGAATCGAGGCCCATCCCGGCCCGCGTTGCCGGCCCCGGGCACCGTTCACGCTCCGGGCGTGCCCCTCCGCGGGGTACGGACGCCTGCCCGGTAGGGCTTGCGGAGGTCCTCCCGAGGACGTGACCGCTGACGACGGGAACCGGCCGTCACCTCCGGTGATCGGGATGACTCCCGATCACCGGGTCCTCGTCGTTCCGCTGTGGTTCCGCGGTCCGCGCCCGCCGGGCTTCGTAGAGGTGCTCCGGGTCGAGCTGGTCACGCACGCCGTCGGGATCGGGGAGGCAGCCCAAGGGGTCACCATCGGCGGACTCGGCGTCCACCCGCAACGAGTCCGATATCTCCATCTGCTCGACCTGCCGACGCTGTCCGGGATCGAAGACGTCCACGATCTCCGCTGCGCGTTCTCCGGCCCGTCCTGCCCGACCGCCGGGGCGGCCACGCACTTTGACGAACAGTGCGGCGAGGCCGGGCACCACGAGCACGAGCATCACGCCGACGTTGATGACGAGGCCGATGACCGCCGCGCCGTCCACGACGCCAGTGTGCGCTTCGGGGTCTCTCCCACGCTTCCGACGAGCAGCGCTGACCTCAACCGATCTGCCGGCCTTCGGCGTTCTCCCAGTAGGGCTTGCGGAGGTCCTTCTTGAGGATCTTCCCCGACGCGTTGCGCGGCAGGGCGTCGACGACGTCGACCGAGCGCGGGCGCTTGAAGCCTGCGATGCGCTCCTTGCACCAGTCGAGCAGCGCGTCGGCGTCGATCTCCGAGCCCTCGGCCGGGACGACGACCGCCTTCACCGTCTCGCCCCACTTCTCGTCCGGGACGCCGATGACGGCGACGTCGGCGATGTCCGGGTGACCGGACAGGACGTTCTCGACCTCGATGGGGTACACGTTCTCGGCCCCGGTGACGATCATGTCCTTGATCCGGTCGGTGAGGAACAGGTAGCCCTCCTCGTCGACGTAGCCCGCGTCGCCGGTGTGGAACCAGCCGCCCTCCAGGGCCTTCGCCGTCTCCTCCGGCCGTGCCCAGTAGCCTGGGGTGACCTGCGAGGACCGGATCCAGATCTCGCCGACCGTGCCGTTCTCGACGTCCTCCCCGGTGGCCGGGTCGACGGCCTTGAGCTCCACCCACGGATAGGCCTTGCCGGCCGAGCGCATGAGGTGGGCGCGCGGGCCGTCCGGGTCGTGGTCGGCGGGGTCGAGCTGGCTGATCGCGCCCGTGGTCTCGGTCGATCCGTACACCTGGAACAGCGGCGCCCGGAACGTCGACAGCACGCGGTTCAGCACGGTGCTCGTGATCGGGCTGGCGCCGTAGGCGATGGCGCGCAGCTTGGACCAGTCCTTGTCCGCGGCGCCGGGCACCTGGGTCAGGAACTGCAGCACGGCGGGCACGAGGAAGGCGTTGGTGACGCCCTCGTCGGCCATCGTGGCGAGCAGCTGGTCGGGGACGATGTCGGCGATCAGGACGCAGCGCGCGCCGAACGACAGGCACACGAGCGCGAAGCCCGAGCCGCCGATGTGGAACAGCGGCATGGCGACGAGGCCGACGGACTCGGTGTCGAAGCCCCAGTGGTCGCCCACCGAGAGCAGCGCGGCGAACTGGGTGTGGGTCAGCACGACGCCCTTGGGCAGGCCGGTGGTGCCCGAGGTGTAGAGCTGCAGGACGCAGTCGTCGTCCTGCGCGTCGTCCGGCGGGTCGAGCACCTCGTCGGAGGCGGTGAGCCAGCCCTCGTAGTCCTCCCCCACGACGAGCACCCGCCGGACGGCGTCCAGCGACCCGACGCGGTCGCGCAGGTCGGCGAAGTCCGGGCCGAGCACCACGAGCGGCGCCGCGGAGTCCTCGACGATCGCGACGAGCTCGTCGTGGGTGAGCCGGTTGTTCAGCGGCGCGGTGCCCGCCCGCACGCGTGGGGCACCGAAGAGCAGGTCGAAGAACTCCGGGCGGTTCTTGCCGAGCCACACCACGCGGTCGCCGGCCCCGACCCCGTCGGCGGCCAGGGCGCGGGCGGCCAGGCCGCCGCGCCGGTCGAGCTCCGCGTAGGTCGTGTGCCGTCCCTCGAACGTCATGGCCACGAGGTCGGTGTCGCCGGCGTACTGGCGCACGACGTCGGTCAGCCGGAACGGCACGGGGAACCTCCAGGGACGGGGCGAAACGGACACCGGTGACGCCGACCACAGGCGGCGGCGCGACCGTAACGGCTCATACGGAAGCGCGGAAGAGTCAGGGTTGACTGTTACCTGCGGGTGCAGCCACCCTGGGGCGAACCGTCCCCACGAGGAGGCCACCCGGTGGAGCGCACGATCTTCTCCGACGAGCACAACGACTTCCGCGAAATGGTGCGCGACTTCCTGGAGAAGGAAGCGGTGCCGCACCACGCGGACTGGGAGAAGCAGGGGCACGTCAGCCGCGACGTCTGGCTCGCGGCCGGCCAGACCGGCCTGCTGGCCATGGACGTCCCCGAGTCCTACGGCGGCGGCGGCACGTCCGACCTGCGCTTCCAGTGGATCGTCACCGAGGAGGTCGCGCGCGCCGGCACGTCCGGCCTGGGCTTCTCGCTGCACAACGACGTCATCGCGCCCTACCTGATCGAGCTGACGACCGACGAGCAGAAGCAGCGCTGGCTGCCGCGGTTCGCGACCGGCGAGATGATCACCGCGATCGCCATGACCGAGCCGGGCACCGGCTCGGACCTGCAGGGCATCCAGACCCGCGCCGTCCGCGACGGCGACGACTGGGTGATCAACGGGCAGAAGACGTTCATCACCAACGGCGTCATGAGCGACCTGGTGATCGTGGTGTGCAAGACCGACCCGGACGCCGGCGCCCACGGCTTCAGCCTCATCGCCGTCGAGCGGGACACGCCCGGCTTCGAGCGCGGCCGCAACCTCGAGAAGATCGGCATGTCCGCCCAGGACACCGCCGAGCTGTCGTTCACCGACGTGCGCGTGCCCGCCACCAACCTCCTCGGCGAGGAGGGCAAGGGCTTCATCTACCTCATGCAGAACCTTCCCCGCGAGCGCATGTCGATCGCGGTCGGCGCGACCGCGGGCGCCGAGCGCGTCCTCGAGGACACGATCACCTACGTCAAGGAGCGGACGGCCTTCGGCAAACCGCTGGCGAAGCTCCAGACGGTGCGGTTCACCAGCGCCGAGATGGCCACGAAGCTGGCCGTCACGCGGACGTTCGTCGACCGCTGCATCACCGAGCTGAACGAGGGGAAGCTCGGTCCGGCCGACGCCTCGATGGCCAAGTACTGGGCGAGCGAGACGGCCAAGGAGGTCATCGACTCCTGCCTCCAGCTGCACGGCGGGTACGGCTACATGAAGGAGTACCCGGTGGCCAAGGCGTACCTGGACACCCGCGTGCAGACGATCTACGGCGGCACCACCGAGATCATGAAGGAGATCATCGGCCGGGTGGTGCTCGGATGAGGATCGGCATGGGGCTCGCCTACGCGCAGGGCGGGTTCACCGAGACCGTCGAGAAGCTGGTCGAGCTGGAGCAGGTCGGGCTGGACGCGGTCAGCGTCGCCGAGCTCTACAGCTTCGACGCCGTCAGCCAGCTCGGCTACATCGCGGCGCGGACGTCGCGGGTGCACATCGAGTCCGGGATCGTCCAGATCTACACGCGGACGCCGTCGCTGACGGCGATGACCGCCGCCGGCCTCGACTACGTCTCCGACGGCCGGTTCGTGCTCGGCATGGGTGCGTCGGGGCCGCAGGTCATCGAGGGCTTCCACGGCCTGCGGTACGACGCGCCGGTCGGCCGGACGCGCGAGGTCGTCGAGATCTGCCGGCAGGTGTGGCGCCGGGAGAAGGTGCAGTACGCCGGCAAGCACTACACGATCCCGCTGCCGCCCGAGCAGGGCACCGGCCTCGGCAAGCCGCTGAAGCTCATCAACCACCCGGTGCGGGACCGCATCCCGGTCATGCTCGCCGCGATCGGGCCGAAGAACGTCGAGCTGGCCGCCGAGCTGGCCGAGGTCTGGGAGCCGATCTGGTTCCACCCCGGCAAGGCGCACGAGGTCTGGGGCTCGGCGCTCGAGGCCGGCAAGGCCAAGCGGGACCCGGCGCTGGGCGAGCTGCAGGCCGCGGTCAACGTGCCGTTCGCCGTCGGTCCGGGCGCCGGGAAGCTGCGCGAGCACGTGCGGCCCCAGCTCGCGCTCTACGTGGGCGGGATGGGCGCCAAGGGGAAGAACTTCTACAACGACCTCGCCGGGCGGTACGGCTTCGCCGACGAGGCGGCCGAGATCCAGGACCTGTACCTCTCCGGGCGCAAGGAGGAGGCGGCGGAGAAGGTGCCCGAGGAGCTCGTGCACGCGGTGTCGCTGATCGGGTCCGAGGACGAGGTCGCCGAGCAGGTCCGCGAGTTCGCCACCGCCGGGATCACGCAGCTCAACATCACGCCGCTGGACCCCGACCACGAGACGGTGAAGTCCTCGCTGGAGACGCTGAAGTCGCTCCTCTAGGAGCCGCCGGACCCGCCCTCGGGCAGCAGCATCGTGCGGGCGAGCTGCTTCCACTGCTCGAGGTGCGGGTCCGTCTGCGGGTCGCGCGGGTCGAACCCGTAGGTCAGGGCGACGCCGCGCATGCTCGTCAGCAGCGTCTCGCGCAGCAGGGCGGCCCGCGCCGGGTCGGCGTAGTCCTCGAAGAAGGCGTCGACGGTCTGGCGGATCGCCGCCCCGAGACGCCGCTCGGCGGGCAGCAGCGCGGCGGCCAGCGCCGGGTCGGTGCGCGCCGCGGTCCACAGCTCGACCGAGGCCCAGAAGTAGGCCTGCTGGTAGGTCCACCACATGACCTCGACGGCCCGGTCGAGGCGCGCGTCGGGGTCGACGTCGGCGGACGGGAGGTCGGCGCGCGCGAGACCGTCCGCGGCGAACCGGCTGGTCGCGAGGTGCTGCGCGGCCGCGACGAGGAGGTTCTCCTTCGACGGGAAGTGGTGCAGCAGCCGGCCGCGCGAGACGCCGGCGCGGTTCTGGATCGTCAGCGTCGTCGTGCCCGCGTACCCGGACTCGACGAGGCACGCCACCGCGGCGTCGAGGATGCGCGTGCGGCTGTCCGACGTTCGCTGCTCGCGCGAACGACGCTCCGGGTCGGTCGTCGACCTGGTCACGATCCCGCCCCCTCCCGTCCGCCGCGTGGTCACCCCGTCGTGGACGATCGTGCCGTCGCCGGCGCGAACGGTCAAACCTGACTGTCGGGCTCCAGCACGGCGAGCAGGACCGTCACGAGCAGCGCGCGCGTCCGGGCCCGGTCGAGCGTGCCGCGCACCAGCCACTCCCGCGACGCCGAGCGCACGAGGCCGAAGAAGGACCGCACGCGGGCGCGGTAGGGGTCGTCGGGCGCGTCGGGGGCCAGGGCCGCGAGCACGCGGTCGGCGGCGATCTCGTCGGCCTCGGCGAGGATCGCGTCGACGTCGATGTCGCCCGCCGCGCCCGTGCCCACCGAGAGCCACAGCCCGCGGTGGCGTTCGACGGCATCGAGGAACCAGTCGACGGCCGCGCCCGCCCGCTGCTCGACGGTGCCCGGCGGCAGCTCGGCGACGGCGACCTCGGGGATCGTCGTGAGCCGCCGGACCACCTCGAGGTAGAGGTCGCGCTTGGTCCCGAAGTAGTGGTTGATCAGCCCGCGGGCGACGCCGGCCTCGCGCGCGAGGTCGGTGGTGGAGACCGCGGCGTAGGGGTGCTCGGCGAACAGCCGCAGCGCCCCGGCGACGATCTCCTCGCGCCGCGCGTCGGGGTCGAGGCGGCGGCCGCGGAGCGGGGTGCTCATCGGCGTGTCGCGGGACCGAGCGTGTGGCGATCCTGGCGCCCGGTGCCAGCAACGCCCCGTTGCTCGCACCGGTCGTGCGCCGTCATCCCGAAGAGCATCGCGAAGTCGTGGAGGGTCGCCGAGACGACGGGGCGGCGGCCGGCCAGGAAGCGCAGGGGGCCGTCGGGGTCGAACGTCCAGTCGGCGTGGAGGAGGCCGAGACCGTTGCGGCTCGTCACCGGGCTCTCCCAGAGGCGCCCGTGGAGGTCCTGGGCGAGGGTGAAGCCGACGCGGGGGCGGCCGGGCAGGCGAGCGCCGGGGCGCAGGACGGCGGAGGCCGCCGGCCGGTCCGCGCTTTCCGAGCCCTCCACCGTCATCGACGGCCGGCCCTCGTCGACGCCGGTGAAGCTCGCCAGGCCTTTGGGGATGCCCCAGAGCTCGCGGCCGCCGTCGCGGGAGGCGGGGCTGTCGACCCAGATGGCGACGATGTGCGGCCGGGGGCGCAGCCCGACGCGGCCGGCCACGGCGACCAGCAGCTCGTGGTAGCTCAGGACGCCGCCGGGGGCGTAGTCCACCCACGCCGCGCCGACCGGGGTGCGCCCGCCCGGGGAGAGCGGGCGCCAGCCGTCCGGCCACGTCGCGGTGGGCAGCTCCTCGGTGGACACGAGGAACGTCGACAGGTCCATGCGGCCGACGAGCGTCCAGGGCTCGGGCGGGTAGGTCATCGGGGCGCTCCGATCCGCGGGAGGGGCAGGTCGACGGGGATCCGCAGCGCGCCCGGGGCGTCCTCGGGCACGACGGGACGGTGCGGCGCCACCGGGTCCACCCGGCGGTAGGCCGCGCCCGGGGCGGGGCGGGGGTCGGGCTCGCCGCGGTTGGGCCACAGCGACATGGCCCGCTCGGCCAGGGCCGTGATCGTCAGGGACGGGTTCACGCCCAGGTTCGCCGGCACGGTCGAGCCGTCGACGACGTGCACGCCGGGGTGGCCGTGCAGGCGGTGGTACGGGTCGACGACGCCGGTCGCCGGCGTCTCGGAGATCACCGCGCCGCCGAGGAAGTGTCCGGTCACCGGGAGGTTCACCAGCGTCGAGCTCGCGCCGACGGGGAAGCCGCCGATGCGCCGGGCCACGCGGCGTGCCACCTCGTGGCCGGCGGGGATCCAGGCGGGGTTCGGGGTGCCCGCGCCGGGGCGTGAGCGCAGCCCGCCCAGGAGGCGGCGCGGCTTGAGCGTCAGCGAGTTGTCCAGCGTCTGCATCACCAGCAGCACGATCGACTGCTCGGCCCAGCGCCGGGGGCGGTGCAGGGCGCGCAGCGTCCGCCGCGAGCGCGCCAGCTCGCCGGCGATCCGGCGCCACGACGGTCCGCGCTCACCGAGCGAGGGGTCCCGCACCGCCGTGGTGCCGTCGACGAGCACGGCCGAGAGCAGCGCGAGCAGGTTGGAGCCGCGGCCGTAACGGACGGGCTCGACGTGGGTGTGCGCGTCGGGGTGGATCGACGAGGTGATGGAGACGCCGCGGGTGAAGTCGGCGGCCTCGCTCGGGGTGCGCGCGGCGAGGATGGCCTCGGAGTTGGTGCGCGAGAGCTCGCCGAGCCGCGGCGAGATGCGCGGGAGGTCGCCGCGGCGGCGCAGCCGGTGCAGCAGGCGCTGGCTGCCCAGCGCGGACGCGGCCACCACGACCTGCTGCGCGCGCAGCGTGCGCCGCCCGCCGGGGCGCCCGGTGGCGCGGACGTCGACGTCGTAGCCCGACGCGCCGGAGAGGTCGCCCCCGCGGGGACGGAGGCGGGTCACCGTCGTCATCGGGTGCACCGTCGCGCCCGCCGCCTCGGCGAGGTACAGGTAGTTCTTGACCAGCGTGTTCTTGGCGTCGTGGCGGCAGCCGGTCATGCACTCGCCGCAGTGCAGGCACCCGTGGCGCGCGGGCCCGGCGCCGCCGAAGTAGGGGTCGGGCACCTGCTCGCCCGGGGGCGCGCCGAAGAAGACACCCACGTCGGCGGCCCGGTAGGTCTCCCCGACGCCCATCTCCCGCGCGACGTCGCGCATCACCGCGTCCGAGGGCGACACCCGCGGGTAGGTGGTGGCGCCGAGCATGCGGGCGGCCTGGTCGTAGGGGGCGTCGAGCTCGTCGGCCCAGTCGGTGATGCCGGCCCATTGCGGGTCGTCGTAGAAGGCGCGGGGCGGGCGGTAGAGCGTGTTGGCGTAGACCAGCGAGCCGCCGCCGACGCCCGCCCCCGAGAGCACCAGGACGTCGCGCAGCGGGCTCGCCCGGAAGATGCCGAAGCACCGGACCCAGGGCGCCCAGAGGTAGTCGCGCAGCTGCCACGACGTCGCGGGCAGCTCGTCGTCGGCGAACCGGCGTCCGGCCTCGATCACCCCGACGCGGTAGCCCTTCTCGGTCAGCCGCAGCGCGGTCACCGACCCGCCGAAGCCCGAGCCGACCACCAGCACGTCGTAATCCGCCGCCACACGCCCAGCCTCACCAGCCGTTGGCAGCGTGTCAACGAGAGCCGGACGACCCTACCGGTCAGTAACCAGCGGTGGTGCCCACGTTGACACGAGCGCGAAACAGTCCATCATGACTGTTGAGAGCAGTCGGCTCACACCCGCGCGAAGGGACCCACCCGTGACCGAGGCATACATCTACGACGCCCTCCGCACCCCGCGCGGCCGGGGCAAGGCCACCGGCTCGCTGCACGCGACCAAGCCGGTGTCGCTGGTCGTCGGCCTGATCGACGAGCTGCGCAAGCGCAACCCGGAGCTCGACCAGGACAAGATCGAGGACGTCGTCCTCGGCTGCGTGAGCCCCGTCGGCGACCAGGGCGGCGACATCGCCAAGACCGCCGCCATCGCCGCGGGCCTGCCCGACCACGTCGGCGGCGTCCAGCTCAACCGCTTCTGCGCGTCGGGCCTCGAGGCCGTCAACCAGGCCGGGCAGCGCGTGCGCTCGGGCTTCGAGGACCTCATCGTCGCCGGCGGCGTCGAGTCGATGTCCCGCGTACCGATGGCCTCCGACGGCGGCGCCTGGGCGATGGACCCGGAGACCAACTTCACGACCTCCTTCGTGCCGCAGGGCATCGGCGCCGACCTCATCGCCACGCTCGAGGGCTTCAGCCGCGAGGACGTCGACGCCTACGCCCTCGAGTCGCAGACCCGCGCCGCCAAGTCGTGGGCCGACGGCGCGTTCGACCGCTCGATCGTGCCCGTCGTCGACCGCAACGG
Organism: Actinomycetospora chlora; assembly: GCF_039542135.1. Classification (NCBI taxonomy): domain Bacteria; kingdom Bacillati; phylum Actinomycetota; class Actinomycetes; order Pseudonocardiales; family Pseudonocardiaceae; genus Actinomycetospora; species Actinomycetospora chlora. The sequence continues at coordinate 58,002 of NZ_BAABHO010000028.1, read as the reverse complement.
CCTCGTCGTGCTCGACCACGACGAGCACGTCCGCGAGACGACGATGGAGGGCCTCTCGGGCCTCAAGCCGTCGTTCGCCGGCATCGGCGAGATGGGCGGCTTCGACGCCGTCGCGCTGCAGAAGTACCACTGGGTCGAGTCGATCAACCACGTGCACCACCCCGGCAACAGCTCGGGCATCGTCGACGGCGCCGCCCTGGTGCTGCTCGGCACCGAGGAGGCCGGCAAGCAGAACGGCCTCACCCCGCGGGCGCGCATCGTCGCCACCGCCGTCTCCGGCGCCGACCCGACGATCATGCTCACCGGCCCGACGCCGGCCTGCGAGAAGGTGCTGGCCAAGGCCGGCATGACGGTCGACGACATCGACCTGCTCGAGATCAACGAGGCGTTCGCCGCCGTGCCCATGAAGCTGATGCGCGACCTCGGCTTCCCGCACGAGCGCACCAACGTCGCCGGCGGCGCCATCGCGCTGGGCCACCCGCTCGGGGCCACCGGCGCCATGCTCGTCGGCACGATGGTGGACGAGCTCGAGCGCCGCGACCTGCGCCGCGCCATCGTGACGCTGTGCATCGGCGGCGGCATGGGCGTCGCCACCATCATCGAGCGCGTCTGACGCTCCCCCGGAACGACACCGACCAGCACAGAGGAGCAGCCAGAGCAGTGTCCGAGAACATGTTCCGGTGGGAGGCCGACGCCGACGGCATCGTCACGCTGACGATGGACGACCCCGACGCCTCGGCCAACACGATGAACCAGCGCTTCGGCGAGGACCTCGCCGCGACGCTGGACCGCCTCGAGCGCGAGAAGGACTCCGTCGCCGGGGTCGTGCTGACCTCGGCGAAGAAGACGTTCTTCGCCGGCGGCAACCTCGACGACCTCGTCAAGTACACGAAGGCCGACGCGCAGAAGGTCTTCGACCAGTCCCAGCAGATCAAGGGTCTGCTCCGCCGCCTCGAGACCCTCGGGCGGCCGGTCGTCTCGGCGATCAACGGCGCGGCGCTGGGCGGCGGCCTGGAGATCGCGCTCGCGACGCACCACCGCATCGCCCTCGACGCCAAGGGCTCCAAGATCGGCCTCCCGGAGGTCACCCTCGGCCTGCTGCCCGGGGGCGGTGGCGTCGTGCGCGTCGTGCGCCTGCTCGGCCTGGCCGACGGCCTCATGAACGTCCTGCTGCAGGGCCAGCAGCGGGCGCCGAAGGCGGCCCTCGAGGCCGGCCTCGTGCACGAGGTCGTGGACAGCCCCGACGAGCTGATCTCGCGCGCCAAGCAGTGGGTGAAGGACAACCCCGAGGCCGCGCAGCCCTGGGACGTCAAAGGCTACAAGATCCCCGGCGGTACGCCGTCGACGCCGAAGTTCGCCGCGAACCTCCCGGCGTTCCCGGCCAACCTGCGCAAGCAGCTGAAGAACGCCCCGATGCCCGCGCCGTACCTGATCATGGACGCGGCCGTCGAGGGCTCGCAGGTCGACATCGACAACGCCGGCAAGATCGAGTCGCGCTATTTCGCCGAGCTCGCCTGCGGCCAGGTGTCGACGAACATGACCCGCGCGTTCTTCTTCGACCTGCAGGCCATCAACAAGGGCGCCTCGCGTCCCGAGGGCTACGAGAAGCACACCGCCCGCAAGGTGGTCGTGCTCGGCGCCGGGATGATGGGCGCGGGCATCGCGTACTCGTGCGCGATGGCGGGCCTGGAGGTCGTCCTCAAGGACGTCGCCCTCGCGAACGCCGAGAAGGGCAAGGACTACTCCAAGAAGATCCTCGACAAGGCCGTCTCGCGCGGGAAGTCGACCCAGGAGAAGGCCGACGAGGTCCTCGCCCGGATCACGCCCACCGAGAAGGCCGAGGACGCCGCCGGCGCCGACCTCGTCATCGAGGCCGTCTTCGAGAGCCCCGACCTCAAGAAGCAGGTGTTCGCCGAGATCCTCCCGCACCTGGCGCCCGACGCCGTGCTGGGCTCGAACACCTCGACGCTGCCGATCACCGGCCTCGCCGAGGGCGTCGACCGCCCCGAGGACTTCATCGGCCTGCACTTCTTCTCGCCGGTCGACAAGATGCCGCTCCTGGAGATCATCCGCGGCGAGCGGACGAGCGACGCGACGCTGGCCAAGGCCGTCGACATCGCGCTGCAGATCAAGAAGACCCCGATCGTCGTCTCCGACAGTCGCGGGTTCTTCACCAGCCGCGTCATCGGCACGTTCATCAACGAGGCCGTGGCGATGCTGGGCGAGGGCGCCGCGCCGTCGTCGATCGAGCAGGCGGGCTCGCAGGCCGGCTACCCGGCCCCGCCGCTGCAGCTGATGGACGAGCTGACCCTGACGCTGCCGCAGCACATCCGCGAGGAGACGCGCAAGGGCGTCGAGGCCGCGGGCGGCACCTGGGTGGCGCACCCCTCCGAGGCGATCATCGACCGCATGGTCGAGCTCGGCCGCAAGGGCCGCTCGTCGGGTGCCGGGTTCTACGAGTACGACGAGTCCGGCAAGCGCACGCGCCTGTGGCCGGGGCTGTCCGAGGAGTTCGGCGCCGCCACCGGCGACCTGCCGTTCGAGGACATGCAGGAGCGCATGCTCTTCGCCGAGGCCCTCGAGACCGTGAAGTGCTTCGACGAGGGTGTCCTGCACACCATCGCCGACGCCAACATCGGCTCGATCATGGGCATCGGCTTCCCGGCCTGGACCGGCGGCGTGGCGCAGTACATCGACGGCTACCCCGGCGGCCTGCCCGGGTTCGTCGAGCGCGCCCGCATCCTGGCCAAGGCCTACGGCGACCGCTTCCAGCCCCCGGCGTCGCTGGTCGAGAAGGCGGAGAAGGGTCAGTCGCTGCGCGGCGAGTGACCCGCACGGCATAGCCGGCTCGCCCGGCTGCGCCCACCCCGCGAGAACGAACGGCGCCTTCGCTGCTTCCGAAGCAGCGGGGGCGCCGTTCGTTCGTCTCGGGGGACCGACGCCGCGCCCCCATACCGTCAGAGCTGACTGTCTCGTAGGCTCGGCGCCATGGGTGTGCTGGACGGCGTCAAGGTCATCGAGGTGGCGGGGATCGGTCCCGGGCCGTTCGCGGCGATGATGCTCGCGGACATGGGCGCCGACGTGCTGCGCGTCGACCGGCCCGCCGGGGGCCGCGGCCTGTCGCTCGGGGACCCGACGAAGGACGTCCTCGGGCGCGGGCGGCGGTCGGTGGCCCTGGACCTCAAGAGCGCCGAGGGCCTCGCGGTGCTGCTCGACCTCGTCGAGAGCGCCGACGTCCTGCTCGAGGGCTACCGCCCCGGGGTGGCCGAGCGGCTCGGGTTCGGGCCGGACGACTGCCACGCCCGCAACGAGCGGCTGGTCTACGGCCGGATGACCGGCTGGGGCCAGGACGGCCCGCAGGCCTCCCGCGCCGGGCACGACCTGACGTACCTCTCGACGGCCGGGGTCGTCGCGCACATGGCCGGCCCTGACGGGGCGCCGGCGATCCCGATCAACCTCGTCGGCGACTTCGGCGGCGGCGGGATGCTGCTCGTGGTCGGCGTGCTGGGCGCGCTGGTCGAGCGGGGCATCTCGGGCCGCGGGCAGGTGGTCGACGCCGCCATCGTCGACGGCGCCGCGATCCAGATGGCGATGATCTACGGCATGCGGGCGGGCGGCGTCTGGCCGAACCCGCGCGGCGGCAACATCCTCGACGGCGGCGCGCCGTTCTACCGGTCCTACCGCTGCTCCGACGGCGGCTGGGTCGCGGTCGGCGCGCTCGAGCCGCAGTTCTACGCCGCGCTGATGGCGGGCCTGGCCCTCGAGGGCGAGGACATCGCCACGAACCAGTGGGACCTGTCGCGCTGGCCGGAGTTCCACGCGCGGCTCGCCGAGGTGTTCGCGACGCGGACGCGCGACGAGTGGGCCGCCGACCTCGAGCCGACCGACGCGTGCGTCGCCGCCGTCCTCGAGATGGAGGAGGCCGTCGAGCACCCGCACAACCAGGCCCGCGGCCTGCACGTCGAGGCGTTCGGCGTGCGCCAGCCCGCGCCCGCCCCGCGCTTCAGCCGCACCCCGAGCGCCACCCCGACCCCGCCGGCGGCGCCGGGCCAGCACTCGACGGAGGTCCTCGCCGACTGGGGCATCGACCCCGATCGGGTGGCCAAGCTGCAGGAGGCGGGCGTCGTCCACCAGACCTAGGCTCTGCGGTCGGCCGTAGCGCAGAGGAGGGCCCGTGATCCTGACCCCGGCCGGGGCGTGGCGTGCCGCGGGCAACATGCGCGCCCGCGTCCTCGAGGGGCCGTTCGCGGACCTGCGCCGCATGCCCCGCTCCGCGTTCGACACCGGTCCCGGCGACGCCGGCGCGGCCGAGGTCGGACGCGCGCACGGGCTCGCGCGCGCCGGGTCCGTGAGCACCTACCGCTACGCCGTGCACCCGTCCGCGCGGCTGCGGGGCTCGCCGATCGTGCTGGTCTCGCCGCTGGGGGCGTGCGGCGTCGCGTTCGACCTGCGCCGCGGCAACAGCCTCGTCGAGCACCTCGTCGGCGAGGGCCGCTCGGTGTACCAGATCGACGACGAGGACCTCGTCGGCCACGGCGGCACCATCTCGCCCGGCCCCGCGGACCTCGAGCGGTGGGTCGACGAGATCCTCCCCCACGTCGTGCGCACCGTCAGCGCGCACCACGACGGCGCGCCGGTGCACCTCGTCGGCTGGTCGATCGGCGGGCTGCACGCCCTGCTGTCGGCGGCTGCGCACCCCGAGCTCCCGCTCGCGTCGGTCACGGCGATCGCGACGCCGTTCACGCTGGAGGACGTGCCCCCGGTGGTGGGCGCCCGCCCGCTGGCGGTGTCCGAGGGCGGTCCGGTGCTCGCCACGCTGCAGACGCTGCTGGCCCTCATGCCGCTGCCACGCCTGCTCAAGGCCCTCGGTCTGGGCTCGCTCGACGAGCTGCTGACCGCCCCGCTCACGGTGATCGCGCGGCTCGACGACCGCGACTTCCTCGCCCAGCTCGAGGCCGTCGACGACCTGCGCGCCCTCATCGGCGACCAGGCGCGCCTGGTGGGGACGTTCTTCCGGGCCATGGTCGCGCCCGAGGACCTCGCGGCCGGGCGGGTCCCCGTCGGCCACACCGTCGTCGACCTCGCGGACCTGCACCGGCCGGTCCTGCTGATCGCCGGCGAGAGCGACCGCGTCGTGCCGCCCCGGGCCGTGCGCAGCGGCGCCCGCCGGCTCATCGGCGCCGACACGCGGCTGACCACGGCTCCGGGCGGGCACCTCGGCGTCCTCACCGGCCGCGACGCCAAGGCCACGACGTGGGCGCGGATGTGCGGGTTCTTCGACCGCCACGACGCGCAGCCCACCGTCGAGGGCAGCTCGCCGGGCAGCCGCCGCGTGCTGCGTCCGGCCCACACGCGGCCCCGGTCCGCGGTCGAACCGCTGCGCCCGGCACCGGCGCTCCCGCCGGCGGCGGAGGTGACCGACGACGAGGCGCACGACACGCCGGACGCCGACGACGCGCCGCGCACCGCGCCGGTGCGCCCGGCCCGCCGGTCGGCCCGGCTGCCGGCGCCGAAACGGGCGGCCCGGTCGCCCCGGCGGCGCTGATCACGGTCCGTCGAGGACGTCGTCTACTGTGACGACGTGGTCTCGTTGCGCGATGCCCGCCGCGATCGCGGGTGGTCGCAGACCACGGCCGTCGCCCGGCTGCGGGAGCTGGCGGACCGCGGGCGGGTCGACGTCGCCAGCGCGGCCAGCCTGAAGACCCAGCTGTCGCGCTGGGAGAACGGCACCGTGCCCGACGAGCCCTACCGCACGCTGCTCGCCGAGCTGTACGAGCGGGAGCTGGGCGAGCTCGGCATCGACGTCACGCCCCACTGGGAGCGCAGCCACGAGATCCCGGGGCTGCTCACCGAGATCCGCGACGAGCTGCGCGCGCTGAACGAGACGCTGCGCGAGCGCCGCGGCTCGCCGCGCGACTGACCGCCGTCAGCGGTCCTGCGGGCGCGGCACCACCTGCAGGCGCTCCTCGGACGCGTCGAGCTGCCGGGTCAGCACCAGCCCCAGGGCGGTCACCGAGACCGTGCCGACGGCGGCCACGGCCTCCGCGGTCAGGTCGAGGACGTCGGCCAGAGGGCGCAGCGGCGCCAGCAACACGTTCACGTATCCCCTAGGACGTTCGGCGGTGCGGGACCTCCACGACGTCCGCGGCAACGGTGCCGTCCGGCGTCGGGGCCTCTCGCGAGCTCGTGCCCACCATCGTGCCAGCGGTCGCCAGTCCTGCGGCCCGGCGTGGCGGGAATTCACACGTCGGCCACAGGGAGCTGCGTCAACCGGTCGAACGAGTGCGCCGATCGGACCTGTGCTTCCGATGGCCGGCAGTGACCGTCGCTGCGCAGGCCCCGGCTCCCGCGGCGGCCTACGGTACCGGGCGTGCGCTTCCGCCAGCTCGGTTCGAGCGACCTGCAGGTCTCCGAGATCTCCCTCGGCTCCTGGTTGACCTACTCCGGCGGCGTCGAGGCCGACGCCACCGCGGCGTGCACCCGCGCCGCGTTCGACGCCGGCATCACGTTCTTCGACACCGCCAACGTGTACGGGCGCGGGGCGGCCGAGGAGGCGTGGGGCGCGATCCTCACCGATTACCGGCGGGAGGACTACGTGCTCGCCACCAAGGTCTACTTCCCGATGTCGAGGACCGACCGCGGCCTGTCCCCGGACCAGATCCGCAAGCAGATCGACGCGTCGCTGGCCCGCCTGCGCACCGACCACGTCGACCTCTACCAGTGCCACCGCTTCGACGCGGAGACGCCGATCGAGGACACCGTGGGGGCGCTGGCGGAGGTGGTCCGCGCCGGCAAGGCGCGCTACCTGGGCTTCAGCGAGTGGACGCCCGACCAGATCCGCGCCGGGCTCGCGGCCTGCCCCGACGACGTCACGTTCGTGTCGTCGCAGCCGCAGTACTCGATGCTCTGGCGCGCGCCGGAGGCCGAGGTGTTCCCGACGACCGCCGAGCACGGCATCTCCAACATCGTCTGGTCGCCGATCGCCGAGGGCGTCCTCACCGGCAAGTACCGGCCGGGCGAGCCGGTGCCGGTGGACTCGCGCGCGGCCAGCGACGAGATGAACGGGTTCATCCGCCAGAAGCTGACCGACCGCACGCTGGAGGCGGTGCAGCGGCTCGTCCCGATCGCCGAGGGCGCGGGGTTGTCGATGGCCGAGATGGCGCTCGCGTGGGTGCTGCGCCGCCCGGAGCTGGCCTCGGCCATCGTCGGGGCGTCCCGGCCCGAGCAGGTGCACGCCAACGCGGCCGCGGCCGGCGTCGAGCTGTCGGCCGACACCCTGGCCGCCATCGACGAGGCCCTCGGCGACGTCCCCGTCACCGGCCAGCAGCTCGCCCCCGGCGCCTCGGCCGGCATCACCCACCGCTGAGGCGCTGTCGCGCTCGTGAGCGATCCGGGTCGTCACCACGACCCGGATCACTCACCTGGGGCGCAGCCCCCTCACCGCGGCAGGCGGCGCCAGGCCCAGCGGGGCAGCAGGGTCATGGCCGTGACGAGCGGGCGCAGCGCGCCCGGCACCCACACGACGTCGCGTCCGGCGGCCAGGGCGTCGGCGGTCGCGTCGGCGACCTGGCCGGGCGTCGACGACAGCGGGGCGGGGTCGAGGCCGCTGTCGGCGGTCATGCGCCCGACGACGAAGCCGGGCCGCACGAGCGTGAGGTGCACCCCGGTGCCGTGCAGGGCATCGGCGAGCCCGGAGGCGAAGCCGTCGAGGCCGGCCTTCGCGCTGCCGTAGACGTAGTTGGCCCGCCGCACGCGCACCCCGGCCACCGACGAGAACACGACGATCTCGCCGCGGCCGCGGGCGCGCATCCGGGCGGCGACGTCGGTGAGCACGGCGACCTGCGCGACGTAGTCGGTGTGCACCACGGCCGCGGCGTGCGCCGGGTCGCGCTCGGCGCGGGCCTGGTCGCCGAGCACGCCGAACGCCAGGACGACCGTGTCCGGCAGCCCGTGGCGCGCCTCGACCGCGTCGAGGACCGCGGGCTGGCCGGCCAGGTCGTCGGCGTCGAACTCGACGGTGTCGACCACGGCACCGCTGCTGCGGACCGCGGCGACCTCGGCGTCGAGCTCGCCGGCCCGCCGCGCGGCGAGCACCACCGTCCCCGCGCGTCCGGCGAGGGCGAGGCGGCACGCGAGCGCCACCCCGATCTCGCTGCGGCCACCGAGGACGAGGACGACCGGGCGCGCTGGGGGCACCGCGGCAGCCTAGGCGGGCCCTCGCCCGCCGACGCCCGGCCCCGTAGCGTCACGGCGACCCGGAGGAGGGAGCACGCCGTGAAGATGGTGCACGCGCTGGTCCCGCCACACGGGCTCGACGGGGTGCGTCGCGCGCTCGAGCGGCACGCGGTGCTGGGGATGACCATCGCGGAGGTCCGCGGCCCCGTGGGAGACGCCCACCGCGAGGTCCACCGCGGCACCGTCCTCGTCGACCTCGCGCCGTGCCTGCGGATCGAGGCCATCGTGCACGACGAGATCACCGAGCGGGTGCTCACGGAGATCGCGTCTGCTGTGCACCCGGACGGCCGCCTGTGGGTCGTCCCGCTGGAGCTGGTCACGCGCGTGCGGACGGGGGAACGCGGCGCCGACGCCGTCTGAGACCGGACCGCCCGCCGCACGCGGCGATCCGCTGGGCGGAGTCCGCTGTCCATGCGTTGCGTCCGTCGGACACGATCGTCGGGCCACAGGGAGGCACCACCGGGCGAGGTGGTGCGGGGGGTGAGTTCCGCGACGACCATCGGGCGGCACCGCCGAGGCTCCGGGGATCCGGGTTTCGAGCACGCAGCGCTGTTCTACGACGACGACGATCACCTCGCGACCGGCGTCGTCGCCTCCGTGCGCGCCGGGCTCGAGGCCGAGGAGGCCGTCGTGGTCGTGCTCGCCGACAGCCACCTCACCCGGGTCCGCGACGTGCTGGGCGACGATGCCGGCGCGGTGGTGCTGCAGGAGGCGCGGCGTCTCGGGCGCAACCCGGCGCGGCTCGTGCCGGCGCTGCACACCTTCCTCGCCGAGCACCCCGGTCGCCGCGTGCGCGCCATCGGGGAGGGCCTGTGGTCCGGCCGCCCGGCCGAGGAGATCGCCGCGCACCTCCAGCACGACGCGCTCACCAACGTCGCCTTCGCCGACCGCCCGGTGACGATGCTCTGCCCGTACGACACCCGTGTGATCGACGCCGACGGCGCGGCCGACGCCCGCGCGGCGCACCCGCTGCTGGTCGAGGACGGCACGACGGTGCCGAACGCGACCTACGGCGACCCGGTCAAGCTCGCCGAGGCCGTCACCGGGCCGTTGGCGGACCCGCCCGAGGACGGGGAGACGCTGCTGTTCCGGGCGCCCCTCGGGCCGCGGACGGTCCGCCGGGCCGTCGCCGACCACGCGGCCGCCGCCGGGCTGGCCCCCGACCGCGTCGCCGACCTGTGCCTCGCGGTGCACGAGGTCGCGGTCAACACCGTCGTGCACACCGACGGGGCCGGGATCCTCTCGCTCTGGCACACCGACGACCGCGTCGTCGTCGAGATCCAGGACGGTGGCTACGTGGACGACCCGCTCGTGGGACGCCACCCGCCGGGCCCGGAGGACGGGCGGGGCTACGGCCTGTTCCTCACCCACCGGCTCTGCGACTTCGTCCGCATGCAGAGCACGCGCGACGCCGGCACGGTCGTCCGCATGACGATGTACCTGGACGACCACGGGCGCTAGTGTCCGTTCCTCCCGTCGACCCCCGGGAGCACGTCGTGGACGCCGCCGAGCTGCACGCCGCCATCACCGCCGAGCGTCTCTCGCTGGCCGACGTCATCGACACCCTGACACCCGACCAGTGGCGCCACCCCTCGCTGTGCACCGGGTGGACCGTCGACACCCTCGTCGCGCACCTGACGCTGACCTCGCGCATCACGCCGTTCGAGGCCGTGCGGGCGATGATCGGGGCCCGTTTCGACATCAACCGCATGATCGATCGCACCGCCCGGGCCCGCGCCGCGGAGTACCCGCCCGCGGACCTCGCGGCCCAGTACCGCGAGTCGGCCACGTGGACGGGACGCCCGCTCGGCACCAGGCCGCGCGACCCGCTCGTCGACGTCCTCGTGCACGGGCAGGACCTGGCGCGGCCCCTGCACATCCCGCACGCGATGCCGCCCGACCACGTCGTCCCGGCGCTGGAGTACGCCGTCGCCGCGTCGTTCTACGGCGCGTCGACGCGTCTCGCGGGGCTGCGCCTGGTCGCGACGGACGCCGACTGGGCACATGGCGACGGCTCCGAGGTGCACGGGCCGTCCGGCGAGCTGCTCCTCGTCACCACCGGCCGCGCCGCGGGGCTGCCCGGCCTCGAGGGCCCGGGCGTCGACGAGCTGGCCGCGCGGCTGTCCTGATCAGGCGAGGACCAGGCCGGCGTCGGGACGCCGGGCCGCGAGGAAGCACTCGAGCGCCGGCGCGGGCCGTCCGGACCAGCCCGAGGCCGTCCACGCCTCGAGCCACGACCGCACGGCGATCGTCGGCAGCAGCCCGTTCCAGGTCGTCGTCATCCGCTCCCACAGCGGCGGCCCGTCGGGCTGGGCCTCGGCGAGGTAGTGGTGCCCGACCACCGACGACAGCAGGGTCGAGCTGACCGCCTCGGGATCGGCCTCGTCGACGAGCAGGCCCCGCTCCTGCGCCCGCCGCAGCAGGACCTCGCTCTCCGACCGCCAGCCCTCGACCCACTTGTGCCGGTCGGCCTGCATCCCCGGGTCCTCCCGCATCACGCGCAGGCCGCCCTGCACGATCGGGTCGCACACGAGCCGCGCGATCTGGGCGTCGTAGACGACGAGCAGGGCGCGCAGCGGGTCGAGGTCGCGGGCGGTGATGCGGTCGACGACGTCGTCCCACGACGCGTGCAGCTCGTCGACCACCGCCCACCCCAGCGCCGCCTTCGACGAGAAGTGGAAGAACAGCGCGCCCTTCGTGCGCCCACCGTCGCGGACGATCTGGGACAGCGACGTCCCGTGGAAGCCCTGGGCGGCGAAGCGACGCGCGGCGCCGAGCAGGAGCTCGCGGCGGGTCGTGCGCGCCCGCGCCTGCAGCCCGCCGGCCACGGCGTCGTCGGACCAGCGGGACACCGGCGGCTCGAACCAGCGAGCCTCCGTCGTCATGGGCGGAGTATGGGGCCGCCCACGGGCGCGGACCAGGAGAACGGCGATGTCCGCGTCATTCGTCCCGGAACGTCGCGTTCGGGCGTCCCGGCGCACCACGGTGTCATCACGGGTCGGAGTGGCGGCCCGCCCGTCACCCGAGCAGCCGTATCGCGGGCGAGCAGTCACGGGCACCCTGTCACTCTCGGTGAATCCCAGGAGTGCGCCATGACCCTTCCACAGCAGCGGATGACCGCGGAGATCGACGGCGACTTCGTCGTGTTCCTCATCGGGGCACGTTTCGACCCGCGGCACCCGGTCCGCACGTTCCGCGACCTCGGTGGGCGGCGGGGGATGCGGTACATGCTCGACCACCTCACCGCGCACCCCGAGAAGGGCCTGCTGGGCTACACGTTCGGCTTCCCCGTGATCGTCCAGTACTGGCGGTCCTTCGACCACCTCGAGGCGTTCGCCCGCGACCGCGACGACCCCCACGCCGAGGCCTGGCGCAACTACTTCCGGCGCAACGCCCGGACCGGCATCTGGCACGAGACCTACCTCGTGCGGGCCGGGGAATACGAGGCGATCTACGGCAACATGCCCGAGTTCGGGCTCGGCAAGGCCGGGCGGACGGTGCCGCTCGCCGAGTCCAGCCAGGCGCGGCACCGGCTGCGCCGGCGCGAGACGGCGACGTCCTGAGCGCACGGGGTGGACGGTGATCACCGGCGCGCACGCCATCGTCTACTCCGCCGACGCCGAGGCCGACCGGGCGGTGCTCGCGGAGCTCCTGCGCGGGCACGGGACCGTCGACGCGGGCGGCGGCTGGCTCATCCTGGGCCTGCCGCCCGCCGAGGTCGCCGTCCACCCCACCGAGGGCCCGCCCCGGCACGAGCTCTACCTGATGTGCGACGACGTCCACGCGACCCTCACGGACCTCCGCGCGCGAGGGGTCGCCGTCGACGGCGACGTCAGCGACCAGGGCTGGGGCCTGCTCACGACCATCCGCCTGCCGGGCGGCGGCGCGGTGGGGCTCTACGAGCCCCGACACCCGGTGGCCGCCGGTACCTGACGGGAACACACCGACGCGACAAGGGGGACCGACGTGCCCGACTACGCCTACTTCTTCTCCTACCGGCCGGAGACCTGGGCCCAGCTGCTGGCCGGCCCGGGCGACCGGACGCCGGCCGTGCGCGCCACCGTGGAGGACGCCGGCGGCGAGCTCCGGTCCCTGTACTACACGCTCGACGCCTTCGGCGGGCTCGCGATCGTCGGCGCCCCCGACGCCGACACCGCGGCCACCATCGGGCTGGTCATCACCGCCTCCGGCGCGTTCACCGACGTGCGCGTGCAGCCCCTGGTGAACGCCGCCGACGTCGTGCCGGTCCTCGAACGGGCCCGCGACACGGCCGCCGGCTACCGGCGGCCCGGTCACTGATCCGACCACGAGAAAGGCCCGCCACCGGGGGTGACGGGCCTGGCGTGGCGGGTGAAGGATTCGAACCTTCGAAGCTTTCGCGACGGATTTACAGTGCGCGCCCATTGTGCGTCTGACCTGCGACGACGTCAGCGATCTTGGCTCTCGCCCGTGAATAGTCCGTGCGCGGACACGGGACCGGTCTCGGTGGTGATCTCCTCGCGGCGCGGGTCCTCCCCGGCCAGGCCGCGGGTCTGGAGTGCCAGGTACTCCTTCCCGCCTGGCACGGAGCGGCCCGCGGTCTGGCTGGCCTCGGGCGCGCCGCGAGGAGGTCGCCGCCGCCACTTGCTCTACCCCCTGATCTCCGAGCGGTGTCGGGTTCGGGCGGAGCCCGGTGATCTCTAGCAGGTCGACCGACGGTCGTGATGGAATGGATCAGTGCAGCAGGTGTTGGTGAGCGCCATCGCCGTCATCGGCACCCTGCTAGGTGCCACGGCCACGTACTTCTTGCAGCGAAAGATAACCGAGCGCGCCCACGCCGAGGGACGCAAGGAGCAGCGACGCAAGGAGCTCGTAGAGGCACTAGTCGCGTATGGCTCAGCGGTGATGTCGCTTCGCCGTGCCGAGTATGACCGCTGGAACCGGCGAAACGAGAGCCCAGACGGAGTCACGCCCCTGGAGACCAGGATGGAGGCGTATCGGCTCCGCGCTGAGGCTAGAAGCGCGCTCTTTCACGTCCGGCTTTTGGTCGACCCAGGTAGCCACGGCGAGCTGGTGAAGCAAGCAGAGTCGGCGCTGGAGCTGGCAAAGAATGCGTCGAAGGCAGCCACGCTCGAGGAGCTAAGCACTCGCGGGGAGGACGCCCGCGTGGCACTAGAACGAGTAATTGACGGCGCTAACCGGTTGCTCCGGTCTACCTCGTAGGGCGCAGAGCCGACTTCGGTGCAGCGACGCTGGCCGTGGCAGGCGGCGCCCAGAGAGCGTGCTCGGGCCGTGGCCGAGCACGGCGCCAGCCGCGCGCAGCGCCGCGGCCCGAGCGCGTGACTCTGGGCGCAATGCCTGCACGGCTCCAGCGGCCTGCGCCGCCGCAGGCGGCGCCTTGATGCCCTAGAGGATGATTCGGCAATCCGACAGGCTAGACTTCGCGACGGAATAATGCTTGACGGCGTACGTAAGCACCTCCGTACTGGAAAGGCATTGGCTGATAGATGGCAGTGCTCTCACGCCCTTCCGACAGTACTGAGGCGTACTTCTCCAAGCATGAGCAAGACCTGGTCGACGTGCGGCAGTGCCCGGCCGGCGAAGTCACGGTGGTTGCCGACGGAAGTCGACCCATAGCGGTTCGAATAGGACCCGACCACTATCTGACGCTCTGCTTGAACCTTGTCGAGCCGGACAGAAGGTCCAGCCCCCTCAAGGTCGTCATACTCTGCGCCGTAAACGGCGGCCAGGGTGGACAGCGTAGGAGATACAGCCGTCCTGGTCGATATGCGCCCGGCGTGGACTTGCTGGTCGAGTGCCCCGAGGATGATCAACCGACCCTAGATATCACAATAAAAACCGAACGCCGTGAGCGCCTTCGTGAGGAAAAGCACAATCTGCCGAGCCTACTTCTTTCCCTTGCAAGAACATTCCAGGGGCTTCGCTACGCCTATGGAGGTCATATTCGGGAGCTGCAAGCGACCTATTGTGCGGTAAGGTTCGACTACTCGCTGGCACGAATCGAAACTGCAAACCTCTTCAATAAGGCAGTTCTTACGGTTAGACGAACGATAATCGAGAAGGTGGGCCTGGGTCAAGGAACTACTCTCGTTGCGGATCGTATACTTCACGCGGCGGTCATGGCACATAGTTCGGCGTCCTTGCTGTGCGAGCACGTCGATAAAGTGTCACTTCGGGTGAACACGACCTTGAAGATGGGCGGAACCAACGACGTCGTCCGGGTCGGCCAGATGGAAACCGAGAGCAAGTCCGAGGTGCGGTCTTTGCGGGCTTCCCATCGCGAACGGCGCGTGCACGAAGCAACAAATAGCGATCTCATTGAAATTCAGGGGCCGGAGACCTCCCAGCTAGATGTTAGCGCAATTGAGGCCACCGGGGCCGAACCGCTCAACGTCTGGTGCTCGCATTGGTCCTCCGTCAGGATTCGAGGAGCAAGTACCTTCGTACACTTTCACGATCCGGTGTATCTGGCTACAGAGCAAGGCGCAGTCCTGACGAGATGTAGATTCGAGAAAGCGCACTTGGAGGCTAGTCCGGCGACGTCTATCCAGGACTGCGACGGAACTCTTGTGTTGGCAGATGCTCGCGAAACCACGCTACAAGGTCCCGTTACCGGAGGAAAAGCACTGATCCTTGGCCAGTACTCTCAGGCACTGGACCTCGCCCGGCCAAGCGAGTTTACGAATCCGCTGCCCGAGAAGACTCTCGAGAAGGCGGTCCTGCGACATTTCACCATGATTGGCGGCTCCGGCCGCACGCGGCTGCTTACTTCGGCGAAAGAGTCGAGCATCTTTGACCCCGTCCTAAAGTTTCCTCGTCGACGACCAATGTTTAGAAGAAGCGATATAAGGTGGGCGCCGGATACGCACACTGGCACGGACGAGCTCTTGGGTCAGGTCTGTTCCGAAAAGTCCACCTTGGGTTCGACACGCTCTATTGCCGAGTACGGCTCGATGGAAGCCAGACGACGGCGAGTAGATTCAAGACTCGAGTGGTGGCTTCTCTCGATATATCGACTCGTTGGATACGGACGGCGACCAGCAACAGCGACGATTTGTTGGCTGTTGTGCAGCCTCCTTGCAATTGGATGGAGACTCCGGGACGGCGTGAGCACGACAAACGTAGACGTCCTGGTGAAGGCAGGCTTGTCGACAGCCTTTCCCCCGCTTGCCGTGATTACGAAGGAAACACCCCTAACGTCGCCCGACCTAATGTTGAGGGTGGCGGTTGCTGCGGCCCTTGCGTTTCTGGTCGTAGCGCTGACGAGGTACGGCAGGATCAGCCGGAAGACGGACTAACTTGGCCGTGGGCGATTGCTCCCTTGCTGGTAGTACTCTGAGTGCGGCACCGCACTCGGAGGATGACATGTTTGGTTTGACCGTCCGCTTTGACCTCAATGACGAGGACGCGGCTCAGGGGTTCGACCAGCTCGTGGCGGAGACAGCGCCCGGCATCCGGGAGCAGGAGCCAGGCACCCTCCTGTACGCAGTGCACACGGTCGAGGACGCTCCGCTCGCGCGGGTCTTCTACGAGATGTATGCGGATCGTGAAGCCTTCGAGGCGCACGAGAGCCAGCCGCACACGAAGCGTTTCCTCAGCGAGCGTGACCAGTACATCGCCGAGACGCGGGTGGAGTTCCTGACGCCCACCGGCGGCAAGAACCTGCCGCAGTGAGCGCCCCGGGCGAGCAGCGGGCCTTCGGCCAGCGCGTCGCGTTCCTGCGCAAGAAGCTCGGGCTGTCGCAGGCGGAGTTCGCCAGCCGGCTCGACCGGTCCGAGACGTGGCTCAGCCAGGTCGAGCGAGGCGCCCGGCGCATCGACCGCATGAGTGTGCTTGAGCGGCTCGCGGATGCACTCGGGGTGCCCGTCGCTGAGCTGGCGCCAGAGCAGAAGGTCGTGCAGGCGGACGTCGAGCCGGCCGCGAGCGCCCTGAGCCTCGCGCTCTCCTCCAGCGACGCGCTTCATGCGGTGCTCGCCGGCACGCGGCCGTTCGACGTACGGGACCTCGACCGGCAAGCGGTCAAGGCGTGGGAGTACGCCCACGGGTCGCAGTACGACGAGCTGGCGACGCTCCTGACTGATCTGCTCCCCGAGCTGGAGCGCTCGGCGCGGAACGCCACCGGCGACGACGAGATCGTCGTCAACGTCGCAAAGGCGCGCTCGTACCTCGCGGTGGCTGGCGTGCTCTCCAAGCTCGGCGAGACCGGCGCAGCCTGGGTCGCGGTGGACCGCGCCATCACGGCCGCGGAGAAGGCCGGCGACCCGCTCCTGATGGCCGAGGGCGCGTTCCGGCTCGCGATCGTGTTCCAGGTCGCACGAAGGTTCGATCTCGCCATCCGCGCCGCGGAGTCGGCGGCACACGCGCTCGACGAGCGGGCCGCGGATGGCGACGCCCCTGCCATCGCGGTCCGTGGCGCGTTGAAGCTCCAGCTCGCGGTCGCGTCGGCGCGGCTGAACGACGCGCGCATGGCCTACCTTTACCTCGACGAGGCTCGGGCAGCCGCCGACGAGCTGGGCGAGGACCGCAACGACTACGAGACCGAGTTCGGGCCGACGAACGTGCTCCTGCACGACGTGGCCGTGGCGGTCGAGCTGGGCGACGCCGGTCGTGCGCTCCGGGTCGCCGAAACTGTGGATGCGTCGGGGCTGTCCCCGGAACGGCAAGGCCGGCTGCTCATCGACGTCGCCCGCGCGCAGGCCCAGCTCCGCCAGACCGACGCCGTCGTGGCGACCCTGCGCCAGGGCCTCGACCTCGCTCCGCAGCAGTTCGAGAGCCATGCCCGGGTCCGCGAGCTGGTCGCCGACCTCGTCCAGAGTGATCGCACGGGCTCGCAGGAGCTGCGCGATCTGGCACAGCGAGTGACCTGACAAGACCACCCGAATAGACCCGCACTATTAGTGCGGCACCCGTACTTTAAGTGCGTACGCTCCTCGGTACCTGGGCATGCGTGCCCCTGTGACGAGGAGATGGTGATGGCAGTCCCTTACGGACAGAGGTTCCCGGTCGAGTTCGAGACGGTGTTCCCGCAGGGCGGGTTGATGATGGGCGAGGTCTCGGCGGTGACCGAGTACCAGTCGCGCGAGGACCGTGCGAAGGGCCGGCCCGTGCGTCAGCAGGTCGACGAGGAGACCGGCAAGCGCATGTGGCGCGTGACGGTCTCGGACCCCTCGGCGACGCGTGAGGCCGACAAGTCGGTCTCGGTGACGGTGCTGGCCGAGCACCAGCCGGTGCCGCCGGACGGCATCGAGGTAGCTCCGGGCATCGTCGTCCGGCCGATTGAGTTCGAGGGCATGACCGCTGCCCCGAAGCTGGAGGGCCAGGGCGAGTACAAGCGCCTCGGCTACACGCTGCGCGCGACCGGCATGCGGACCCCGGCGGGTCAGGGGGCGCCGGCTCCCCGCTCGTCGTCCCGCGGCCCGGGAGCGCCAGGACCCGCCTCGACACCCTCCAGCGGTCAGGACCCGACCGACGGGAAGGCCGCGTGATGGCCGGTGTCGAGTCGCCCGAGCCCGGGATCGCGATGACGGTCGGCGTACATGTGCGGCCCGAGTCCCGGATGGGGTTCACCGTCCACGCCGACGAGGACCGCGTAACCGTCGACGTCGACGAGCGCATCGGAAGCCGGCTGACGCTGTTCCTGCACTCCGGCGAGCTGATCCGCCTCTCGGACTGCTTCGCCGCCGCGGTCGCGGAGCTACTCGCGGCCCAGCACGCCATCCGCGGAGCCTGCGGCTCCGTCTGACCCGGCGCCGGGGCGGGTCCTGGCGACCAACCTCTCCCCGTCCCGGCGCCTTCGCCCCTCCGCACACGACGGTGCCGGAGCGCTTCGCCCACGGTAGTGACCGCGGGTCCCGCCGTCCCGGTCCGTCGTGTGCCTCCGACCTCGGAAGGCACGACGATGGGTTCCCCACCTCAGACCCCGCGACCGGTTCACACGCCCGAACCGGTCCTCTCCCGCCTGCGACGCGACGTCGGACCGGGACGCGAGTTCCACAACCCGGCGACCGTCCGACTCGTGCTGCGCCGGGTCCTGTTCGACGGCGACGGACCGCCGTCCTGGCGAGAGCACGCCACCTGCGACGGCCTCGACGACCTGTTCTTCCCCGAGCCCTCCGACCCGGACGCGATCGCCACCTGCCGGGCCGTGTGCGAGTTCTGCCCCGTCCAGGCGGCGTGCCTGGACGACGTCATGAGCTGGGAGCGCTCTGGGCGACGTCACGGGGTCGTCGCCGGCTTGACGCCTGCTGAGCGGACCCGGCTGGCCCGAGAGCAGCGCGGCGAGCCCGACCCGGGAGGTGCGGTCGCATGAGCACCCCGAAGGCGGAACCGGTCGTGTCTGACCGCTGCGAGGTCTGTCGGGCGCGGATCGAGCGACGCCGCAACGCACCTCGCCGCTGCCCTGACCACCTCGACCAGGCCGCGCTGTTCGACGCCGCTCCCCTGCGTCGTCGTGCGGCCACCCGCCGGGCCGTGCTCGGCACCGCCCGTTCCCCGCGCACCCGTCGTTCGTCCCCACAGGAGCCGTAGATGTTCACGCACCAGCCCTTCCGCGGCTCGACGATCCGACGTCGCGCCGACGTCCAGCGCACAGCGATCGTGAGGGAGCCCGACACCCTCTCCAGCCGGCTCGGGCTCGCCGCCGGGCGTGGTCTGTTCCGCCTGGCTCTGCTGGCGGTGTGGGCCGCCGTGATGGCGATCTGGCTGCTGGCCTACGTGCCGATCCTCGGGGCCGTCGTCGCCCTGGCGGTGCTCCTCGGCGCCATGCAGGGCGTCGCCGGCTTCCTGGCGGTTCTGGCGGTGGCGCTGGCCGCCGGCGTCACGTGGTGGTGGTCGCACGGCGCCTCGTTCGATCGCCTGATCTCCTCGCGGGTGTTCCGGTTCGGCCGGCGCATCCGATATCGGAGCGGCTTCGCCGACCTCATGGCCTCGGCCGGCCTCCAGGCACGCGACGCCTCCGCCCGTCTCGTGGTGCCCCGGCTGCTGTGGTGCCGCCTCGGCCCGCACGCCGATCTGCTGACCGTCCAGCTCTGCCCCGGCGTCACGCGAGAGGACCTCGAGGAGCGGACCGACGAGCTGCGCTCCGAGTTCCGGGCCCTCGACGTCCGTGTCCTCGCCCACCGGCGACGCGGCTGGGTCTGGCTGCGCGTGATCTGCGCGGACACGCTGATGGAGGCGACCGCGCCCCCGAGCTCGGCACACGCCGTCGACCTCGAAGCGCTCCCCCTCGGGCGCCGGGAGGACGGCTCGCCGTGGCGGCTGCGGCTGCTCGGGCGGCATGTCCTCATGGCCGGCGCGTCCGGCTCCGGCAAGTCGTCGATGGTCGCCGGCCTACTGGTCGCGCTCGCCCCGGCGATCCGCGAGGGCCTGGTGCGCGTCATCGGGATCGACCCGAAGGGCGGCATGGAGTTCGGCATGTACGCCGAGCTGTTCCACCTCCTGGCCGCCGACAGCGACGAACACCTCGTCGTCGGTCTGGAGGCCGCGGCCGCGCTCACCGCGCAGCGCACCCGCGAACTGCGCTCCCGAACGCGTCAGCACGTGCCGACGACCGCCGAGCCGTTCTACGTCGTCCTCGTCGACGAGGTGGCTTCCCTGACCACCTATATCGCCGATCGCGGGCTGCGCAGCCGTGCTCAGGCCGCGCTCGGGCAGCTGCTCACCAAGGGCCGCGCCCCGGGCGTCTCCGTCGTTGGGTGCGTGCAGGACCCGCGCAAGGAGGTCGTCGGGCTGCGCGGCCTGTTCACCACGCGCGTCGGGCTGCGGATGACGGAGAAGACCGAGGTCGCGATGGTCCTCGGGGACGGTGCCCGGGACCGCGGTGCCCGCTGCGACCAGATCAGCGCGCTGACGCCGGGCATCGGCTACGTGGTCGACGACGAGGACCAGACGCTCACCAAGGTCCGGTCGGTCTACGTGGACGACGAGCAGATGCGCTGGCTCGCCCGCACCTACCCGAGCCCGACCCGCGAGGACATCGGATCGGTGATCCCGGTCCAGCGCGAGGAGGCCGGCCAGCGGAAGAAGGCCAAGACCGGAACTGCGAAGACCAGCGAGTCGAAGGAGGACTCGTCGTGAGTGAAGTGAAGGGCGGCCTCGCCGCACGCCGGGGGGACGGCAAGAACGGCGAGGCCTGGCCCGAGAGCACGTTGGGTGAACCAACGGACGTGACAACGGGCCTGCCCGTCGCGGACGGAGGCGCAAACGTCGGTGAGGAGCAGGCCGAACGCCGGACGCGTCAGGAGCGTGCGGTGCTCCCGATGGCCGCCGACGTGGCCCGGGCGATGGCCGCTGAGCACGGCGTCTGCATCCGCCCGGTGGCGCTGCGCCGGATCGACACCGAGACCTGCCGGACCGAGGTCGTCCCCGTCGCGTGCGGCTCGACACGGGAGGACGTGTGCGGCCCCTGCGCGGTGAAGGCCCGGACCCTGCGCATGGCGCAGTGCCGCGAGGGCTGGCACCTCGACGAGGAGCCCGACCTGTCCCCGCGCGAGCCGACCGACGAGGAGAAGAAGATCGTCGGTGCCCGGGCCGATCTCGTGGTGGCCTACCGCGCGGCTCGGGATCGCGGTGACGACGAGACCGCCGAGGAGCTGGCCGAGCAGGTCGACGACCTCGACGAGCAGTTGCGGGCGCTCGGGGTCCGCGGCCGGCTGGCTCCCCTCGACCCGCCGGAGCGGGCTCCCCGCAAGCGGTCCACCCGTCGACGTCAGGACGCCCCGAACCTCCCTCGGCGTCCGGTGGAGGACCGCACCGTCGGCCAGACCTTCGGCGCTGGGCGCTATCGGCCCTCGACGTTCGTCACGTGGACGCTGGGCAGCTACGGCCGCGTCCGCGAGGACGGGACACCGGTGGACCCGGCGAGCTACGACTATCGGCGTGCGGCCCGCGACGCGGTCCACTTCGCCGCCCTGCTCGACCGGCTGTGGCAGAACACCCGGCGCTGCGTCGGATGGGAGGTCCAGTACTTCGGCACCGTCGAACCGCAGCGCCGGGGCGCTCCGCACTTCCACGCCGCCGTCCGGGGCTCGATCTCCCGCGCCGACCTGCGCGCGATCACCGAGGCGACCTATCACCAGGTCTGGTGGCCCGCCCACGACCAGGCCGTCTACACCGCCGACAACCCGCCCCGGTGGGACGCAGTCCGGCGGGTGTTCACCGACCCCGACACGGGGACAGCCCTACCCTCCTGGGACGACGCCTGCGACGCCGTCACCGAGCCCGCGCACGTCGTGCGGTTCGGGGAGCAGGTGCACGTGAAGGGCATCCTCGGCGGCACCGAGGACGCCGGTCGCCACATCGGCTACCTGACCAAGTACCTGACGAAGAGTGTCAGCCACGCCGCCGGGCTCTCGGCCGCTGCCAAGGGCGAGGAGCAGGACGAGCAGGCGCGGCGGGTGAGCGACCGTCAGCGCGCCCACGCCCGCCGGCTGCATGCCGAGCTGGCGCAGACGCCGTGTTCGCCGCGCTGCGCGGTGTGGCTGCTCTACGGCGTGACCCCGAAGGGTGCCGGCGCCCGCACGACGCCCGGTGTCTGTCGCGGCAAGGCGCACCGCGCGGAGACGCTCGGGCTCGGCGGGCGTCGGGTCCTCGTGTCGCGGAAGTGGTCGGGCAAGACGCTGGACGACCACCGCGCCGACCGGACCGCGTTCGTTCGGCAACTGCTCGCCGACGTCGGGATCACCCCGACGACCCGGACCACCACCGGCGATCCGGCGGTGCGCTGGGAGCCGACCAGACCGAACGATCCGGACGTACCGGGGCGCCCGGTGCTGCTCCTGGCCGCGATCGCCGAACGCCAGCGATGGCGTGCGGAGTACACCGCGGCCCAGCTCGCCGCCTCGGGCGACCTCCCGTGCTCGGCAACCGACGGAGCGGCGGCGTGAGCGCCCGGGTCCCGGCACCGCGCCGGCCGGTGGAGAAGCTGACCGTCGAGCAGGTCTGCGACGAGCTGCAGGTCGCGCGCTCGACCTTCTACCAGTGGCGCCAGCTCGGGAAGGCGCCGAAGTGCATCCGGCTCCCGAACGGCGCGATCCGCGTCCGGCGGGCCGATCTCGACGCCTGGCTGGACGGCTGCGAGGTCCCGGCCTGATGGCCCCCGAGCGAGAGACCACCGTCGACGTCCGGGTGTGGGGCGTGAAGAAGCGTGAGGGCGCCCGCGGCACGACGTACCGCGTGCGGTGGATCGTCGCCGGCCACGAGTGGCACGACTCGTTCCCGCACCCCAAGCAGGCCGACGGGTTCCGCTCGGAGCTGGTCAGCGCGATCCGGCGCGGGGAACCGTTCGACCGGGCCACCGGCCGGCCTGTGTCATCGGCACCCGAGGTCGCCGTGGTGACGTGGTTCGAGCTGGCGTGCGACTACGTCGACATGAAGTGGCCGCGTCAGGCGGGCAAGAGCCGGCGCGGCATCGCGGAGTCACTGACCACGACGACGCCGGCTCTCCTGACCACCGACCGCGGCCGGCCGGACGACGACGTCCTCCGCGCCACGCTCTACGCCTGGGCCTTCAACGCGCCGGTGCGCGCTGCCGGCCCGCCCGCCGACGACGACATGGCCGCGGCGGCACGCTGGCTGGCTCAGCACACGGTGCCGGTCTCGGCGCTGGCCGATACCGTGCTCGTGCGTGCCGTGCTGGACCGCTTCACGCTGCGCCTAGACGGCGCACCGGCCAGCGCGAGCACCGTGACCCGCAAGCGCGCCACGTTCTTCAACATCGTCGAGTACGCGGTGGAACGGGAGCTGCTGCCGTCCAACCCGCTGCGCACGATCCGCTGGAGCGCACCCAAGCTGGCCGACACGGTCAACCCGCGGGCCGTGGTCAACCCGGCGCAGGCACGCTCGTTGCTCGAGGCGGTGAGGGTGCAGGGCAAGGCCGGGCCCGCGCTGGTCGCGTTCTTCGCCGCGATCTACTACGCCGCCCTCCGCCCGGCCGAGGCTGTGGAGCTCCGCCGCGACGCGCTGACGCTGCCCGAGGAGGGCTGGGGCGAGCTGTACCTCACCGGCTCCGCCCCGGAGACCGGCCGCGCGTGGACCGGGCTCGCCACCCGCCGGGAGCCGCGCGGGCTCAAGCACCGGGGGCGCCAGGACGTGCGGATCGTGCCCGCTCCCCCGCCGCTGGTCCGGCTGCTGCGCGACCATCTCGACAGCTTCGGCGTCGACCGTCAGGGCCGGCTGTTCCGCGGCGCCCGCGGCGGCCCGCTGGCCGGCAGCGTCTACCAGCGCGTGTGGCGCGACGCCCGCGGGAAGGCCCTGACGGCCTCCGAGGTCGCCTCACCCCTCGCGCGCCGGCCCTACGACCTCCGGCACGCCGCCGTGTCGACCTGGCTCAACTCCGGCGTTCCGGCACCGCAGGTCGCCGAGTGGGCCGGCCACAGCGTGAACGTGCTCTTGCGCGTCTACGCCAAGTGCATCGTCGGCCAGGAGGACGAGGCGCGGCGGCGGATCACCGAGGCGCTGGGCGAGGACCCGTGAGCGATCTTGTCTCTTGCCCGTGAAAGGGCGCGTGACGGTCACGGGCGAGCCGGCCGGCTGTCACCGTTGGGTTCACGTTCGGGTAGCGAGGAGACCGCACGCGGGAAGGGCCGCGATGGTCTGAAGGCGGTGTCCATCAGGGAGACGGAGGAGATGAGCACGGCACCGACTCCCTCGCCGACGAGATCGAGAAGGTCAGCCGTGACGCTTCGGCGACTCAAGGTGACCACGCGTCGGGGCCGTTGGGACGGACTTGCTGGCAGGTCTGAACGATGGTGTTCCACAGTCGGCGGGCCTCGGGATCGTGCGCGAGCCACTCATCGATCTGTGAAGACGCGGCGGTGTCGCCGTGAGCGGCGAGGACCTGCAGGTCCACGAGTCGGTCGATCCAGGCTCGGTCGACGTGGTCGGAGAGGGTCGGTTCGGGAACGGGAGAAGTAGTGATGGCGTTTCAGCCTTCTCTGCGGAGGGGCCCGGTCGTGCCCGCCACCGGCCCCCCTGCGGGCGGTGGGGGACACGACCGGCCCGAGACGCGCGGTATCGGCCGCGGACTCGAGGAGCCGTCGCGACGCGCCGAGGAGCAACGTCGTGACGGCGAATGGAGCGCATGACTCAGCGCCAGGACTAGTGGCGGAGCCGGATGCGGGGTGTGCTGGTCGCTTCCTAGGAGTGCCCAAGCCCCTGAGTGGGTCGTGCACTGAAGCCGAGGGTCCCTACGACCGGCGGCGGCGTTCCAGCTGGACAGGACTGTCCTCCATGAAGGCCTCGGTAAGCAAGCGGGAGGCACAGGACTTGTCGCAGGTCGCCGAGGGGGCCGGGCACAGCCTGAACGTGCCCCTGCGGGTCTACGCCAAGTGCATCGTCGGCCAGGAGAACGAGGCGCGGCGCCGGATCACCGAGGCGCTGGGCGAGGACCCGTCATTAACGATCCGTCCGTGCATCGTCCGTGGACACCGGCGCACGACCGGTCACAGCCGGACGGAGCCGAACACGACTCCGATCATGAGTCAGCCCCGTCGTCGCTGGTCAGCGAGCGAACGGGGCTGGTGGTGGCGGGTGAAGGATTCGAACCTTCGAAGCTTTCGCGACGGATTTACAGTCCGCTCCCATTGGCCGCTCGGGCAACCCGCCAGGGTGTGCCGCCCCGCAGGACGGCGTCGGAGAGACTACAGGCCGGGGTCCGACGCCCGTACGGGCGGGGGCCCGCCCGTACGGGCCGACACGTCAGGGAGGACGACGATGGCCAACCCTTCGTTCGACGTCGTGAGCAAGGTCGACCGCCAGGAGGTCGACAACGCGCTCAACCAGGCGAGCAAGGAGCTCTCCCAGCGCTTCGACTTCCGCGGCACGGGGGCGGACGTCTCCTGGGCCGGCGAGGAGGCCATCACCATCACCGCGGAGACCGAGGAGCGCTGCAAGGCCGCGATCGACGTCTTCAAGGAGAAGCTGATCAAGCGCGGCATCTCGATGAAGGCCTTCGACGTCGGCGACCCCTCGCTGTCGGGCAAGACCTACAAGGTCACCGGCTCCCTGGTCCAGGGCATCAGCAAGGACAAGGGCAAGGAGATCTCGAAGGTCATCCGCGACGAGGGCCCCAAGGGCATCCAGGCCCAGATGCAGGACGACCAGCTCCGGGTGACGGGCAAGAAGAAGGACGACCTGCAGGCCGTCATCTCCCTGCTCAAGGACCGTGACTTCGAGATCGCGCTGCAGTTCACGAACTACCGCTGACGGTCTGCCCCGCCGCGTGGCCTCAGACGGTCGGGACGGTCCCGCCGTCGATGACGTACTCGGCCCCGACGATGGCCGTGGCGCGGTCGGAGACCAGGAAGCCGACCAGGTCCGCGACCTCCTCGGGGTGCGCGAAGCGTCCCAGCGGCACGCCCCCGAGCGAGTCGAAGACGGAATGCTTCGCGGCGTCCCGGGTCACCCCGTTGACCTCGGCGAGCCGGTCCACGAAGTCCTCGTAGGCCTCGGTCTCGATCCCGCCGGGGCTGACGGCGTTGACCCGGACCCCCCGGGGCGCGAGCTCGTTGGCGAGCCCCTTGCTGTACGTGCGCAGCGCGGCCTTGGCCGCCGCGTACGCCAGGGACGCGTCGTACAGCGGCAGCTCGTGCTGGATCGAGGTGACGTGCAGGACGACGCCCGACCCGGCCCCGACCATCGCCGGCACGAGCGCCCGGTCGAGCCGCACGGCCCCGAGGAGGTTCAGGTTCAGCTCGACGAGCCACTGCTCGTCGGTGATCACCGCGAACCCGCCGGGCGGCGTCGAGGCTCCCCCGACGACGTGGACGAGCACGTCGAGCGGTCCGTCCTCGACGATCCGGGCGGCGACGGCGTCCGTGCCGGCCGCCGTCGACGTGTCCGCCGCGATGAACCGGTCGGGCCGGTCGTAGCCGTCGGGCATCGTCCGGGCCGTCGTGTACACGTCGGCGCCCATCTCCCGCAGCCGCTCGACCACGGCTCTGCCCGCGCCCTTCGAGCCGCCGGTGACGAGCGCCCGGCGTCCGTCGAGACGGTCGCGATCCGTTCCCATCGTGGTCCGTCCGCTCAAGCGTCGTGGTTGACGATGACGAGTTCGGCCACCAGGTCGTCCCGCAGCGTGAACCCGTAGTCGAGCTCGGCGACGCCGCCCGGGAACGTGCCCTCGAGCCGCACGGTGACCACCGCGTGGGTGTCGTCGACGCGGTGGGCGCCGATCTGCTGGGTCGTGAAGTCGAACCGGGACCCGGCGTCCCGCAGGAACGCGTGGACCTGCTCACGGCCGCGGACGGTCTCGCCCACGTCGACGAGCAGCACGTCGTCGGTGAGGAACGACGAGGCGGTGTCGTCGTCGTGGACGACGTGCGCGGCCATGAAGTCGCGCACGGTGGTCGGGAGCAGATCGGACGAGAAGTCGGTGTGCTGTGCCATGCGCCCACCGTGCGAGTTCGCGGCGCGGGAGGGTCAAGCCTGTGGACCCTCCCCCGGGGAGAGGGTCCACAGTGGCGCGGTGCTGACGATCGGCGAGTTCTCGCGGCTGACCCAGCTGAGCGTGCGCACCCTGCGCCGGTACCACGAGGCGACCCTGCTGGAGCCCGCCGTCGTGGACGAGGCCACCGGCTACCGCTACTACGCCGTCGACCAGATCCCGACCGCGCAGGTCATCTACCGGCTCCGCGAGCTCGACGTCCCCCTGGGCGAGGTGCGGCGGATCGTGCGGACCCCCGACCCCGACGTCCGGGCCGGCCTGGTGGCGGACCACCTGCAACGCCTCGAGGAGCAGCTCGACCGCACCCGGGCGGCGGTCGTGTCGCTGCGCCGCCTGCTCCGACCCGACCCCGCCCCGATCGAGGTCGAGCTGCGCGCGGAGCCCGCCCGGGCGGTCGCGGCGGTGGAGGCCGTCCTCGGCCACCGCGACGTCGAGGCCTGGTTCGCCGGCGCGATGGCCGAGCTGGAGGCGGCCGTCGGCGACGCCGCGACCGGGCCGCTGGGCGGCAGCTTCGACAACGCCCTCTTCGAGCAGGAGCGCGGTCACGCGCTCCTCTACCTGCCGACCGCGGCGCCACCGCGCACCGGACGCGTGCACCCGGTGACGCTGCCGGCCGCGGAACTGGCCGTCGCCACCCACGTCGGCGAGCACGACGGCGTGGAGGTGACCTACGGCCAGCTCGGGACCTGGGTGGTGGAGAACGCGATGTCGGTGGCCGGACCGGTGCGGGAGGTCTACCGCGTCGGCCCGCGTGACGCGAGCGATCCCGCCGACTGGCGCACCGAGATCGGCTGGCCGGTCTTCCGGGTCGCCTGAGGCGGTCGGCACCGCTCACGCGAAGGGCGAGCGTTCCCCGGACGCGTCGAACATCCGCACGTCGACGGCACGGAAGGCGTCCCCGACGTCGGGGGCGTCGCACCGCGCCCGCCACGCCTCGAGCTCCTCCCGGGAGCGCCAGCGCTCGAAGTTGTTGATCCGGGCGGGGTCGACCGAGTCGGCGGTGACGGCCGCGTCGAGGCAGCCCGGCGCCTCCCGGGAGCGGCGGACCAGGTCCGCGAACGTCCGGACCAGCTCGTCCCGCTCCTCGGGGGCGACCGTCACGTGTCCCGCGATGATGAGCATCATCTCATCGTAGCTACCAGGTGGTCCTGGACAAGGACTAGACGCGGCGGTGCCGGCCGACGTAGCGGACACCCACCGCGCCGGCGACGGCCGCGGCACCGAGCAGGGTGTAGGTCAGGCCGTCGGTGCCGTCGGCCGGGACGCTGCCGTCGCCGGCGTCGACGCCGCCGACCGGGTACTGCGGCGCGGCCTGGGCGACGACCGGCGCCGGGGTGGTGTCGACGTGCTCGTCCTCACGGTCGCTCCGGTGGTCCCCGTAGTCGAAGGACTCGCAGGCGAGCCCGTCGTCGTCGGCGTCGAGCCGCTCGGGGTCGGACGGGTCGGCGTCCAGGGCGTCCTGGGCCTCCTGCCGCGAGGAGAAGTCGGCGCAGTCGCGGTCCCGCGAGGTGTGGGTCGACGACGAGGACGAGGACGACGACGCGGGCCGGGTGACCTCGTGGGAGGAGCCCGACGAGCTGCTCGACGACCCGCCCGAGGTGCTGCTCGAGCCGCCCCCGAGGTCGACGTCGGAGATCGGCGAGGTCGAGGACGGACGGTGCGGCAGGTTCTGGCACGCGACGCCGTCGCTGTCCCCGTCGAGACGGTTGGGGTCGGAGGAGTCCTGGTCGAGGACCGCCTGCGCGTCCTCCTGGTAGTCGAAGTCTCCGCAGTTGTAGACGTCGTTCCCGGCGGCGAAGGCCATTCCCGTCCCCGGGCCCACGACGCTCAGCAGCGTCAGCCCGCCCAGCGCGGCGGCGCGGGCACGGCGGGTGCGGGTGGCGGCACGGTGTGCGGGCACGGATGGTCTCCCCCGGTTCGGTGGTGCTGGCGCGGTCGCGCTCGGCCGGGTCGTCGTCCGGAGATCCGCGATCGTTAGGGGTCGGCCGCACACACCACTCGGGTGGTGGCAATCCGGAGGGATCGGGCAACTCCTGCCCGCCCGCCGCGTCCTTGCCAAGATGCGCGGCATGAGCCAGCGGATCGTCGTCGTCGGTGGGGGCTTCGCCGGGGCGAGCGTGGCGCGGCGGCTGGAGAGGCGCCTACCCGAGGCCGACGTCCGGCTCGTCAGCCCCGACGACTACATGCTCTACCTCCCGCTGCTGCCCCAGGTGGCCGCGGGGCTGCTGCCGGCGCCGGCCGCGACGGTGCCGCTGTCGAGCCGGCTGCGCCGCACGGTGCTCGTGCCCGGCCGCGCGACGGGCGTCGACCTCGAGGCCCGGGAGGTGCTCGTCCGCAGCATCACCGGCAACGACCAGGTGCTGGCCTACGACCGGCTCGTGCTCGCGCCGGGCAGCGTCACGAAGGTGTCGGACATCCCCGGCCTGCGGGAGTACGGGCGGGGTTGCAAGACGCTCGCCGAGGCCGCGTTCCTCCGCGACCACGTACTCGCCCAGCTGGAGATCGCCAACACCTCGACCGACCCCGACGAGCGCGACCGCCGGTGCCGCTTCGTCGTGGTCGGCGGGGGCTACGCGGGCGTGGAGACCGCGGCCAACCTGCAGCTGATGACCACCGAGCTGGCGCGGCGCTTCCCGCGCCTCGACCCGTCGCTCGTGGCCTGGCACGTCGTGCAGCACCACGACGCGCTGATGCCCGGCCTCGGGGAGCGCCTCGGCGAGGACACGCGGCGGGTGCTGGAGTCGCGCGGGGTGCACGTCGACCTGTCCACGGGCCTGTCGGCCGTCGACGCGGGGTCGGTGACCCTCTCGGACGGCCGCCGGCTCGCGACCCGCACCCCGATCTGGGCCGCCGGCATCGCCCCCAGCCCGTTGATGGGCCGGCTGGGCGTCGACACCGACCACGGGCGACTGGTCGTGCGGGCGGACCTGTCGGTGCCCGGGCACCCCGAGGTCTTCGCGCTCGGCGACGCCGCGGCCGCCCCGGACCTCGCCTCCGGCCCCGGCGCGGTCTGCCCGCCCACCGCCCAGCACGCCTCCCGGCAGGCGCCCGTGGCCGCCGACAACGTCGCCGCGAGCCTCGCCGGTCGCCCGACGCGCGACTACCGCCACCGCGACCTCGGGATGGTCGTCGACCTCGGCGGGCACGACGCGGTGGCCAAGCCCCTCGGCATCGACCTGTCCGGGGCCGCCGGCGCCGCCGTCACCCGCGCCTACCACCTCTGGGCGCTGCGGGCGCCGTCGGCGATGACCCGCGTCGCCACCAACTGGGCCCTCGGCGCGCTGCACGGGGCGAGCGCGGTCCGGCTCGGGTTCCTCCAGGGCGCCAGCGGGCGCCTCGCCGACTTCGAGCACACCGACGACTACCTCGACCCCCCGCAGGTCCGCGAGGCCGTCGGCCGGCTCTCGGGCTGACTCACCCGGCGGCGCCACCCTCGAGCACCTCGAGACGGCGGTCCAGGCCGCGCAGCAACTCGAGGACGCGGTCGAGCTGCGGCAGCACCGGCCCGGCGGCGGCGTAGGGACGGGCGCTGCGGTCCGCGGCCAGGTCGCGACGGGCGGCGACGGCGACGCCCGCGACGTCGACCCCGAGGGCGTGCAGCACCGCCGCGGCGTCCTCGGCGCCGTCGGCGAGCACGCCGAGCAGCAGGTGCCGGACGCCGAGGGTCGGGTCGGCGGCCTCGTCGGCCACGCGCACGGCGGCGTCGATCGCCGCGACCGTGCCCGGGGTGTAGGGGCGGTGCGCGGCGTGCGGGTCGCCCCGGCGGGTGCGACGCCGCGCGGCCTCGTCGCGGGCACGGTCGAGGTCGACGGCGGCGAGCACGCGACGGCCCTGGTCGGCGTGGTCGCGCTCGTCGAGCAGGAGCGCGAGCAGGAGGTGGGCGGTGCCGAGACGCGCGTCCCCGGCCCGCAGCGCCTCGCGGTCGGCGAGCAGCAGGACGCGCAGCACCCGTTCGGTCTGGCGGGAGGTGAGGCTCATCCGTCCACGGTCGCCGCCCCCGCCGCCGGGCACCTCGGAGTCCGCCCCCGACCGGCCTCGGGGTCGGCTCACCACTCCTTGGCGTAGTAGTAGCTCGGTTCCGCGGCTCCCGGCTCGACGTGGCGGTAGCCGTGCGCGGCGTAGAAGCGGCGCGCGTCGACGTCCTCGCCGTCGACGTTCACCTCCACGAGACGCCCGCCGCGCTCCGCCGCCAGCGCCTCGACGGCGGCGAGCAGCGCGTGCCCGATCCGCTGCCCGCGCCGGTCGGGGCGCACGTACAGCTCGTCGAGCAGCGCCACCGGCGCGTCGGACCAGGCGTTCGGACGGAAGGAGACGACGGCCAGCGCGTCGGGCGGGTCGCCGTGGAGGAGGGCGACGAGGTCCGGGCCGGCGAGCAGGGTCCGGAGCCGCGTGGTCAGCACGCCGACGCCGGGGGTGGCCGTCTCGAACTCGGTGTTGAAGTCGTGGAGAAGGGCGGCGACCGTCTCGGCGTCGGGGACCCAGGCCCGCCGGATCTCACCCATCGACGTCGTCACGACGGGAGAGGATGGAGGCGGTCACGGCTGGCGGAGGTGGGCGAACACGATCGTATTGTCCTCGTAGTGGCCGACGCCGGGGTCGAAATCGCCGCCGCAGGTGATGAGACGGAGCTCCGGGTGCGCCGTGGCCCCGTAGACCTGGCGTTGCGGGAAGTCGTTCTTCGGCACGGTCCGCACGGCGTCGACGACGAACTCCCTCCGGGCGCTGTCGGCCGCCGTGACGATGATCCCGTCGCCGGGGCGCAGCCGGCCCAGGTCGTAGAACACCGACGGTCCGGCCGCCGCGGAGTCCACGTGGCCGATGATCACAGACGGACCCGGGCGGCCGGGGACGGGGGAGCCGCGGTACCACGCGGCCTCGTCGTAGTCCGGCCCCGGGACAGGGGTCTCGAGCGTGCCGTCGGGCTCGAGTCCCACCTGGTTGACGACGCTGTGGACGCCGATCACCGGGATGTCGAGCAGGACCGGCGGCGCGGTCGAGGCGGGGCGGCGCTCGGTCGGTGCGTCGTCGGCGGGCGCCGAGGCGGCGGCCACGGGTCGGTCGGCGCCCGCGACCGGCGGACCCGGATGTCCTCGCAGTCCGAGGACGGTCAGACCGACTCCGAGCAGGGCGAGCACGACAGCGACGGCCAGCAGGAGCCGCCGGCGACTCAGGTGTGGCATCGGCTCCCCTTCGCGGCGACCACCGGGCCGACCGCGGGCCGTCCCCCGACGAGACGGCCCGCGGTCGGTCGGACGGTGGTCAGCGACGGGCACCCGGAGCGCGACGACGCGCCGCCAGCACCCCGCCCGCGGCGATCAGCGCCAGCGCGCCGCCCGAGAGCAGCGCGATGTCGAGGCCGCCGGCGGTCGAACCACCACCGGTGTCGACCCCGCCCTCGGGCATCGCTCCGGTCCCCCCGGGCATCTGGCCCGAGCCCTGGCCCGGCAGGTTCACCACAATGGTCGCGGTGCCGACGGTGAGGCCACTTCGCACGGCATCGGTGTCGAACGCCTGGTTCAGGGCGTCCGCCGCGCTGCCGGAGAGGCGCACCGTGGTGCCGGTGAGGGTCGCGGTGCCCTCCGCGGCGTCGGTCTGGATCGGCTGCAGCGTCGAGCCGTCGAGGTCGAACAGCACCGCCGAGTCGGCCACCGTCTGGCCGTTGGCCGTCACCTTGCCCGAGAGGGTCGCCGGATTACCCGGGTCGATGACGAAATCGGTGAGCTCGACCCGGGTGTCGCCCTTGGTCAGGCTCAGACCGCTGCCGTTGTGCTCGATCCGACCCTGCACGTAGGGATTGACCGTGCCCGGCTCGTAGACGGTGACGTTGCCGCCGGTGATCGGGAACGAGACGCTGCCGTTCTCGAGCGACGCGCCCCCGATCGTGCCGGGGGTGACCTCGAGCGACTCGAGGGCGCCGGTGAAGCCCTCGTCGAGCGCGACCGACGACGACTGCCCGGTGAGATCGGGAATCTGCGCGATCGGCTCGGCGGCCGCGGCGCTCCCGACCGTGAGGCCGCTCAGCGCAAGAGCGGCGACGCCGGCGGTGACCAGCGCGGCCATCTTCCTGGGTGTCCTCATGGGGCCCCTTCCACACGACGCCGGCCTCGCCGCCGGCGCCTCTCGCCACCCTCTCCGAGCGCGGGATCGACACGGTTCGACGTTTTCCGGAAAATTCGGCACATCGAACCGGAAAGAGGGGACGAGCGAAGACTCCTCCCTTCTGGGAACGGAGCCGGCAATTCGTCGGACGATCGTCAGGAATACCTCACCGGGAGCACACGCTCCCGCCGGCGAATACCTCAGTCGCACCGGGCCATGGCCTCGAGGCGGGCGATGCGGTCGTCCAAGGGCGGGTGGGTGGAGAACATCCGCGAGAGGCCCTCGCCCGCCCGGAACGGGTTGGCGATCATCAGGTGGGACTGGCTGACCAGCTGCGGCTCCGGCGGCAGCGGGGCGGCGGCCGTGCCGTACTGCAGCTTGCGCAGCGCCGAGGCCAGGGCCAGCGGGTCGTGGGTGAGCGTCGCGCCGCTGGCGTCGGCCTGGTACTCCCGCGACCGGCTGATCGACATCTGGATGATCCCCGCCGCGAACGGCCCGATGATCGCGACGGCCAGCACCGCGAGGAAGTTCCGGTTGCCGCCGAACAGCTGCGCGGCGAGGACGAGGTAGGTGATGACGCTCGACAGCGCGCCCGCGACCGAGGAGATGAGGATGTCGCGGTTGTAGACGTGGGAGAGCTCGTGGCCGAGGACGCCGCGCAGCTCGCGCTCGTCGAGCAGCCGCAGGATGCCCTCGGTGGCGCAGACGGCGGCGTGGCGCGGGTTGCGACCGGTGGCGAAGGCGTTGGGCGCCTCGGTGGGGCTGACGTAGAGCCGCGGCATCGGCTGGTGGGCGTCGGTCGCCAGCTCCCGCACGATGCGGTACATCGCCGGCTGCTCGGCCTCGCCGACCGGGTAGGCGTGCATCGCGCGCAGCGCCAGCTTGTCGCTGGCGAAGTACGCGTAACCGTTGACACCGAGGGCGACCACCAGCGCGACCAGCAGGCCGGTCCGCCCGAACAACGAGCCCACGACCAGCACGATCGCGCTGAGCACACCCAGCAGCACCGCGGTCTTCAGGCCGTTGCGCACCGTGCTCCTCCTCGCCGACGTCCTCGCACGGAGAACGCCGCCGGGCCGGGCGCTAGTTCCCGGCGCGCGCCGCCTCGATCACCTCGCGCGGGGCGCCGAGGGCCTCGAGGTCCTCGGGCCGCCCGTGCCGGAGGAAGTGCTCGGCGCCCACCTTGACGAACAGCGCCCGCGCGGTGCCCGCGACCTCCCCGTCGAGCTCGCCGAGGAACCCGACCCCCGAGACGTAGATCTTCCGGCCGACGATCGCGTCGACCCGCGACCGGAACCACAGCGTGGTGCCGACGGGCACGGGGCGGCGGAAGTCGGTCTCGAGCCGCGCGGTCACCGCGGCCCGCGTGATCTGCGTGTACGCGGTGCCGAGGGCGTCGTCGAACGCCGTCATCAGCATCCCGCCGTGCAGGAGCCCCGGCGCGCCCTGGTGCTCGTCGCGGACGTCGAACCGGCTGTGTACCGACACCCCGTCCTCGCCGACCCACGACGCGAGCCGCAGGCTGCCCGGGACGTCGCCGCAGCCGCGGCAGCCCTCGTAGTGCGGCGTCGTCCGCTCACCGGGCCCGGGCGCCTTGGGGTGCTTCTGCGGCGGCGGCGCGTCGGCCGGCGGGTCGATGGAGATCGGCACGTCCCGGCACGTTACCCAGGCGAACGACCTCCCGGACCGCGAGCCGCATCACCTCACGGCATGCTGACGCCATGTCCCAGCCCGACGTCCGACTCGAGCGCCTCGACGGTGTCGCCCTGCTCACCGTCTCCGACCCGAAGCGCCGCAACGCCATGACCGGTGCCCTGTCCGACCGGCTCGTGGCCGTGCTGGAGGAGGTCGGGGCCGACACCGCGGTGCACGCCGTCGTCGTCACGGGCGACGACGACCCCAAGCCCGCGTTCTGCGCCGGCGGCGACCTCGACGAGCTCGCCGCGGCCGGGGAGGCCGGGCCGGACGCGCTGCAGCGCATCTACGCCGGGTTCCTGTCCCTGGCCGAGTGCCCGCTGCCGACGTTCGCGGCCGTCGACGGCCCCGCGGTCGGCGCCGGGCTCAACCTCGCCCTGGCCGCCGACGTCCGCATCGCCGGCGAGACGGCCCGCTTCGAGCCCGGCTTCCTGCGCCTCGGCGTGCACCCCGGCGGCGGCATGACGTGGATGGCGCAGCGGATCGTCGGACCCCAGGTGACGACGGCGATGCTGCTCGGCGGCGAGGCCCTCGACGCGACCCGGGCCGCCGAGCTGGGGATGGTGCTCAAGGTCGCGACGGGCGAGGGCAGCGACGGGCGGTCGGCCGCCGTGACCGAGGCGCTGCGGATGGCGTCGACGTCGGCGAAGGCCCCGCGCGAGCTCGCGATCGCGACCAAGGCGAGCATCCGGGCCACCGGGCAGCTCGACCGGCACCGCGACGCCGTCGCCGTCGAGGTCGGGCCGCAGCTGGAGTCGCTGCGCTCGGACGGGTTCCGCGAGGGCCTCGCGCGGGTGCGGGCGTCCACCGGCAAGAAGTGATCGCCGCGGAGATCGGGAAGCGGGTCCCGTCAGGCGGAACACGGACGTGCACGACGCGCCTGTTTCGGTCCAGCGTGTGACCCGTGACCGGCCGCCCGCGTGATCGGGAGCGGCGAGGTTAGCCTGAGTGGTCCGCCTTGTCCCGGGGGGACTCGCCACGCGGAGTTGCGAAGGGAAGCGATGGGGAGCGATGACCACTGACACCGCCGTCGGGCCGTCCGGTCGGGAGGTGCGCCAGACCCATCGGGTCGTCATCCGCTTCGCGGGCGACTCCGGGGACGGCATGCAGCTGACCGGTGACCGGTTCACCTCGGAAGCCGCGGCGTTCGGGAACGACCTGGCCACGCTGCCGAACTTCCCGGCCGAGATCCGTGCCCCTGCCGGGACCCTCCCCGGGGTGTCGAGCTTCCAGCTCCACTTCGCGGACTACGACATCCTCACCCCCGGCGACCGCCCCGACGTGCTGGTGGCGATGAACCCGGCGGCGCTCAAGGCGAACATCAAGGATCTCCCGCACGGCGGGATCCTCATCGTCAACACCGACGAGTTCACCAAGCGGAACCTCGCGAAGGTCGGCTACGACGCCAACCCGCTCGAGGACGACTCGCTGGCGCCGTACACGGTGCACCAGGTCGCCATGGCGACGCTGACTCGCGGCGCGCTCGAGCCGACCGGCATGAGCAAGAAGGACGCCGAGCGCGCGAAGAACATGTTCGCCCTCGGGCTCCTGTCGTGGATGTACCACCGCGGCACCGAGGGCACCGAGCAGTTCCTGCGCGAGAAGTTCGCCAAGAAGCCCGACCTCGCCGAGGCCAACATCCTCGCGTTCCGGGCCGGCTGGAACTACGGCGAGACCACCGAGAGCTTCGCGGTCACCTACGAGGTCGCGCCCGCGCGCCTCGCCGAGGGCACCTACCGCCAGATCACCGGCAACCTCGCGCTCGCCTACGGCGTCGTCGCCGCGGGGCAGCAGGCGAAGCTGCCCGTCTTCCTCGGCACGTACCCGATCACCCCCGCGTCCGACGTGCTCCACGAGCTGTCGAAGCACAAGGGCATGGGCGTGACCACCTTCCAGGCCGAGGACGAGATCGCCGGCATCGGCGCGGCGCTGGGCGCGGCGTTCGGCGGCGCGCTGGGCGTCACGTCGACCTCCGGGCCGGGCGTGGCGCTCAAGTCCGAGACGATCGGGCTCGCGGTGGCCCTCGAGCTGCCGCTGCTGATCCTCGACGTGCAGCGCGGCGGCCCCTCGACCGGGCTGCCCACCAAGACCGAGCAGGCCGACCTCCTGCAGGCGATGTACGGCCGCAACGGCGAGGCGCCGGTGCCGATCATCGCGCCGCAGTCGCCCGGCGACTGCTTCGACGCCGCGCTCGACGCGGTGCGGATGGCGCTGACCTACCGCACGCCGGTGTTCCTGCTCTCCGACGGCGCGATCGCCAACGGCTCCGAGCCGTGGCGCATCCCCGACGTGGACGACCTGCCCGACCTGTCGGTCACGTTCGCCACCGAGCCGAACGCCCCCGACGGCTCCGGCGAGTTCTGGCCGTACCTGCGCGACGACGACACGCTCGCCCGCCCGTGGGCCATCCCGGGTACGCCGGGTCTCGAGCACCGCATCGGCGGCCTCGAGAAGGCCGACGGGCGCGGCACGATCTCCTACGACCCGGACAACCACGACCGCATGGTCCGGCTGCGCCAGGCCAAGATCGCGGGCATCGAGGTCCCCGACGTCACCGTCGACGACCCGACCGGGGACGCCGAGGTGCTGGTGATCGGCTGGGGCTCGTCGTACGGGCCGATCGGGGCGGCCTGCCGCCGTGTCCGGGCGGCCGGCCTCTCGGTGGCCCAGGCGCACCTGCGCCACCTCAACCCACTGCCGGGCAACCTCGGCGACGTCCTGCGCTCCTACCGGCGCGTGGTCGTCCCCGAGATGAACCTCGGGCAGCTGGCGATGCTGCTGCGCGCGACGTTCCTCGTCGACGCGCACTCCTACACCAAGGTCGCCGGCCTGCCGTTCCAGGCCGAGGAGCTCGCCGGTGTCCTCACCGACGCCGTGAAGGGAGACCTGCCCGCATGACCAGCCCAGGATCTTCTCTGGCACAGGACTTGCCGACCCCCGGGATCGGCGGCCTGGACCTCGTCCCGACCACCGACGAGCCGCAGAAGGCCAAGGACTACACGTCCGACCAGGAGGTCCGCTGGTGCCCGGGCTGCGGCGACTACGCCGTGCTCGCGAGCGTCCGCGGCTTCCTGCCCGAGCTCGGGCTCAAGCGCGAGAACATCGTGTTCG
The DNA here is from genome assembly GCF_039542135.1 of Actinomycetospora chlora. NCBI lineage: Bacteria > Bacillati > Actinomycetota > Actinomycetes > Pseudonocardiales > Pseudonocardiaceae > Actinomycetospora > Actinomycetospora chlora. The sequence goes on along the minus strand of NZ_BAABHO010000028.1, from coordinate 20,420 downwards.
TCTCGGGCATCGGCTGCTCGTCGCGGTTCCCGTACTACCTCGACACCTACGGCATGCACTCCATCCACGGGCGTGCGCCGACGATCGCGACCGGCCTGGCCGTGACGCGCCCGGACCTCTCGGTCTGGGTCGTCACCGGTGACGGCGACGCGCTGTCGATCGGGGGCAACCACCTGATCCACGCGCTGCGCCGCAACATGAACATCACGATCCTGCTGTTCAACAACCGGATCTACGGGCTGACCAAGGGCCAGTACTCGCCGACCTCCGAGGTCGGCAAGGTCACCAAATCGACGCCCATGGGCTCGATCGACGCGCCGTTCAACCCGGTGTCGCTGGCCCTGGGCGCCGAGGCGACGTTCGTCGGCCGCGCGCTGGACTCCGACCGCAAGGGCCTCACCGAGGTCCTGCGCCAGGCCGCCGCCCACCGCGGCGCCTCGCTTGTCGAGATCTTCCAGGACTGCCCGATCTTCAACGACGGCTCCTTCGACGTCCTGCGCAAGGGCGACGACGTGGCCGAGCGGCTGATCACCCTCGTCGACGGCGAGCCGATCACCTTCGGCAACGACGGCGAGTGGGGCGTCGTGCGCTCGGCGTCCGGCGGTCTCGAGGTGGCGCGGGTCGCCGACGTCGGAGCCGACGCGGTGGTCGTCCACCACGCCGGTGAGGAGGACCCGACCCAGTCCTTCGCACTCTCGCGGCTGTCCGACCAGGACCTCACCCACACCGTCACGGGCATCTTCCGCAAGGTCGACCGGCCCACCTACGACGACGGTGCCCGGGCGCAGGTCGCGGCCGCCACCGAGGAGGCCGAGGCGCGCGGCGACACGCTCGAGAAGCTGCTGCGCGGCAAGGACACCTGGGCGGTCATGCCCGAGCCGCTGAACGAGCAGTAGGACCCTTCCGCCCGGCCCGCCGCCGCAGCACCATGCGGCGGGGGGCCGGACCGGAGGGAGGCGCACGTGTGCGGGGACGGGTCGCCGACGGACGTCGGCCAGGCGATGCCACGCGCCGCACCCGGGGCGGCCGTCGACCCGATCGCGCTGGAGCCGGTGGACGCCGTCGAGGTCACGACGCTCGTCGACAACGTGTTCGACGCGCTGCTGACCGGCGACGAGCGCACCCGGCGGCCGGGCTGGTTCACCGCCCGGACCGCGGCACCCCAGTTCGAGGACGGTGAGACCCCGGTCGGTCTCGTGGCCGAGCACGGGTTCGCCGCGCTGGTCACCGTGCACCGCGCAGGCACCACGACCTCGCTGCTCCTCGACACCGGGCTCTCCCCGGACGCCGTCGTCACCAACGCCGACCGGCTCGGCGTCGACCTCACCGCGGTCCAGGGCATCGTGCTCAGCCACGGGCACTTCGACCACGCCGGCGGGCTCGCCGGGCTCGCGCGACGGCTGGGCCGGCGACGGATGCCGATCGTCGTGCACCCGCGGGCCTGGACGCGGCGGCGCCTCGCCGTCCCCCACCAGGAGCCCCACCTGCTGCCCACCCTCAGTCAGCGGGCCCTCGAGGGCGAAGGGTTCGCGCTGGTCGAGCGCCGGGAGCCGTCCCTGCTGGTCGACGGGTGCGTCCTCGTCACCGGCGAGGTCGACCGGACCACGGACTTCGAGCGGGGCATGCCGCCGGCGCACCAGGCCTGGACGGGCGGGGCCTGGGAGCACGACCCGCTGGTCCTCGACGACCAGGCGCTGGTCGTGCACGTCCGCGGGCGTGGCCTCGTCGTCGTCACCGGCTGCGGGCACGCCGGGGCGGTCAACATCGTGCGGCACGCCCAGCGGCTCACCGGGGTGCCGGAGCTGCACGGGCTGATCGGCGGGCTGCACCTCGGCGGCCCCGCGTTCGAGCCCGTGATCCCACCGACGGTGGCCGCGCTGACCGGCCTCGGGCCGGCCCTCGTCGTCTCGGGCCACTGCACCGGCTGGCGCGCCCAGCACGCACTCGCCGCCGCTCTCCCGGACGCCTGGACCCCGGGCAGCTCCGGCTCGACCTTCCGCCTCGCCGCCTGACCGCTCCTCGGCGCGGGTGCGGCACGGGTCACGCCGCGACGGCCGGATGGTCGTGGTGGAGTGCGGTGGTGGCCACCGTCGACCCGAACGTGCGGGCAGCCCCCGCGCAGGAGCGCGGCGGCACCGGTCGGGGGTACGCCGCCGCGGTCGGGGCCTACTGCCTCTGGGGGCTCTCGCCGGCCTTCTGGCCCCTGCTCGAGCCCGCGGACGCCGTGGAGTCCGTCGCGCACCGGGTGGCGTGGACGCTGATCGGGATGCTCGGCGTCATCACCGTCGCGCGGCGGTGGGGCGACCTGCGGGGTCTCCCGTGGCGGACGTGGGCGCTGATCACCGCCGGATCGGTGCTCATCGCGGTCAACTGGGGCACCTACATCTGGTCGACCACCCACGCCCACGTGGTCGACGCGGCGCTGGGCTACTACGCGACGCCGCTGGTGTCGGTGCTGCTCGCCGTCGTGGTGCTGCGCGAGCGGTTGCGCCCGGCGCAGTGGGCCGCCATCGGGCTGGCCGTCGCGGCCGTGGTCGTCATGACCGTCGGCACCGGGCGGCTGCCGTGGATCACGCTCGTGCTGGCCGTGAGCTTCGGGCTCTACGGTCTGGTGAAGAACCGGGTGCCCCTCGACCCGATCCCGGGGCTCACCGCCGAGGGCTTCCTGCTGGGCCCGCTCGCGATCGTGTTCATCGTCGGCATCCAGATCGCGGGCATCGGCACGTTCACCGGCCACGGCGTCGGGCACGCGCTGCTGCTCGTGGCCGCCGGGCCGGTGACGGCGCTGCCGCTGCTGCTGTTCGCCGTCGGGGCCAAGCGGCTGCCGCTGGCGACCCTCGGCGTGCTCCAGTACATCAACCCGACCCTGCAGTTCCTCTACGGCGTGCTGCTGAACGACGAGCCGATGCCGCCCTCGCGCTGGGTCGGCGTCGCGCTGGTCTGGGCCGCCCTGGCCCTGTTCACCGCCGATGCGCTCCGCGCGGGACGTCAGCCGTCGGTCAGCGGCTCCCGACGAACTCCGCTGCGGCGAGCTCCACGACGCGGTCCGCGCACCCCCACGCCAGGGTGACCCCGCTGCCGCCGTGCCCGTAGTTGTGGACCACCGGCACCGGCCAGGACCGTTCGGTCTCCAGCCGGTAGCCCCCACGGCGGTGCGGTCGGAGGCCCACCGACGCCGGGCCGGTCCGGCGCAGCGCCGTCGGTCTCCCGGCGCTCGCCATCCGGCTGAGGGTGCCGAGCTTCGACATGAGGAGCTCCTCGTCCTCACTGCTCGGCGTGGCCTCGACCGTGTCCGGGTCCGCCTCCTCGCGGATCAGCCCACCCACCACGACGTCGCGAAGCCGCGGGATGAGGTAGTACTCGTTGATGGCCACCGCCTTCAAGGACGCCAGGCGCTCCGGGTCGACCTCGAAGGGCACCAGGAGGCCGCGCACGGGCCGCACGTCGGTGTCGCCGACGAGGCTCCGTGCTCCGAGGCCGGTGCAGTTCACGACGACGTCGGCCGTGCGGCCGTCCGCGACCTCGTCGAGCGAGGTCAGCAGGCGCTCGCCGAAGGTCACCCCGGCGTCGATCGCCCGCTTCTGTAGCCAGTCCAGGTGGACCTTCATGTCGACCACGACGCTGTCGAAGGTCCACACCCGCGAGTAGCTGCGTCCTTCGCACTCCAGCTCGGTCGGCCGGATGCTCGACGGCGCGAGGATCTCCTGCAGCCACGTCGGGGGGTCGCTCTGGCCGGCCTCGAGGTACTCCTTGTTCGTCACAGAGCGCAGGCCCGCCGCCGCGCCCTCGTGCCGCCGCAGGGTGTCGTAGGCGTGCCAGCTCGGCTCCACGACCGACCTCTCCACGGCTCCGCCGAGCATCTCGGCCGTCTCTCCCGAGGCCCACGCCGGGAGCCAGAAGGCACAGGCCGTCGTCGACACCATGGGGAAAGCCGTGGTCGACACGACGGTCACCCGGGAGCCGGCCTCCGCGAGCCGCAGCGCGGCGGTGAGCCCGGTGACCCCCGAGCCCACGACGACGGCCGAGCGACCCGCGAGCACGCCGGCACCGGGGGCAGGTGACGAAGCCACCGCGCCCCCCTACGTCCGCCCCACGCGCTGGGACGCCGTGGGGCCCTACCCGTCAGCCATGGAGGTTAGCCGACGAGGCCGGAGTGAGCACCGGGTCGACTGTGGCAAATGGTGCACGAGTTGCTCGGCCTCGGACGTGCCGAGCTCCTGGAGCGCCGCGTCGTCCAGCTCTTCCTGGGGATCCAGGAAGATCGCCCACAGGACGACCTCCCGCCCCGAGGCCCGCCCGCGCAGGGTGGTGCGGCCACGGGTCTCCGCCAGCGGCGTCGCCTCGAGCCACGGCCGGAGGCTCTCGTGGTAGGCCTTCCGCTCGTACTCCTCGTAACGCCTCGGCAGCACGGTGACGACGATGTCGGCCGGCTCCACGAGGTCGGCGGCGCCCACGTCGCCACCGGGATCCGGCGACGGGGCCCACGTATCCACCTCCGCGGCGAACGCCCCGAGTCGCAACGCCTGCCAGATGGCGACGTCCTGCGAGCAGGCGAGCTCGTGCTGACGCGCGAGGCGGCGGCGCATCCGGCCCGGGACGGCGCTGCCCGGCGCGCACGACCGCTCGACGGCGTCGAGGTGCTCGACGAGCCGCGACTCCCACATCACGCGATCGACGTTCAGCTTCTTCAGGCACCAGTCGACCCGCTCCGAGCCGTCGTCTCCGCCCGGCGAACCCACCTTCTTGTCATCGATGAGCACGCTGGTGGAGACGGTCAGACCCGTACCCCTGAGGAAGGCCACGAGCGCGGCCGCGACGGTGCTCGTGGCCTCGATCTCCCAGTCGGTGCCCCGCTCCGACCAGGGCCAGCAGTGGTGAGCGAACTCGACGTCGACGACCGGGCCGCCGGACCGCTCGCGGCGCACGTCGGGGACCGGGGTCCTCACACGCACATCGGGCACCAGGGGCGTCCTGACGTCGACCGGGTCAAGCTCGGATGCCGGGAGCGTAACGATCGACGGAGACGTGACGGGGGCCACCCCGATCCGCAACGCCGAAGGGGTGTCGGGATCGACCCCATCGGGACACGGTTCGGCCGGGAGCGGCGAGGCGGCGGGAGCGAGAACCGGCGCGCTCATCGGCCGGGACCTCCGTCGACGTCGGCCGCCGTCAACCGGGCCCCCGAGTCGACGGCGAGGCGACGCAAGGCATCGAAGTCGACCATCTTGCCCATGATCCGGGCCTTGTCGTCGGTGAACTCGGCCTGCTTCCGGTCGACCGAGACGGGGACCGCCGTGCGCAGGAGCGTGTCGTCGTAGAGGACGAAGTCCTCGTGGTGTCGCCGGGGCACCATCGCGAGGTCGAGGACGTAGGTCTGGATCCCGAGCTCGAGGTGCCAGCGGAACGTCGACGCGAGCGCCTCGCGCTCACCCGGTCCGACCAGGAAGATCCGGGTGATGTCCAGCTCGGGGTTCTCGCTGCGGGCCTTCACGTGGTGGTCGCGGTAGATGTCGCCCGGCGGCTGCCCCCACCAGGCGTGGTCCTCGTAGCTCACCGCACGCAGGTGCGACCGACAGGACCGGACGGCGAGCTGGGTGACATAGGGCTCGTCCTCCGACGAGCACTGCAACGTCCCGCCCGCCAGGAGCCTGAACTCCGCGTCGAACTCGCGGAGCCGGTCCACCGCGCGCTCGTACATGAACGTCGAGCGCTTCGGCAGGTCGCGCGTCGCCTGCCGGAGATCAGCCAGCAGCTCCGGGACGTTGCTCGCCGGTCGGGGGCGGGGCGACGCGGGCGCGGCCACGACGCCCTCGTGACCGGCGAGCACCGCCAGGTCCTGGGCATCCTCGCCGAGCGCGCGGACCAGCTGCTCGACGTGCTGACTCGAGGGACGGGACGGCTTGCCCGTCTTCGAGTTCTCGCCGTTCTCCAGCACGCGCAGGTACGACGCGCTGATGCCGGCTCGATCGGCCAGCTCCCGTACCGAGAGGCCCGCGGCCACGCGCAGCTCGCGAAGGCGCCCGGCCAACGTGCTGAGGTCCGGCTCGGACACGGCCCCTGCCCCTCTCTGACGTTGTGCACGAGCAAGCTCGGCGCATCATACGACGCTCCAAACGCCTCCTTGGTTGAGTCCCACGTGGACATAACCGGTCAAGGTCGTTCGGTAGTCAAAGTATGTGCGGTATGTTCGCCCGGTGGCGCACACACCACACTAGGTAGTAGCGCAGCCGGACTGACAGCTCAGCATACCTCGTGAGGCTGCGGTCTCCGGACAGCATCTGACGAGCACTGCAGGAGCGTGACGCATGGTCGATCACCACCGTTGGGCCCCACTCCCCCTGCCACCCCACCCCACGCGGGCCGATCGCCTGGAGTACGACGGCCAGGCCAGCAGAGCCCGGATCGCCATCCGCAACATCTGGATGGAGTTCCACACCGGCCTGCACACCATGACCGGGCCGGCCGCACCCGTCAGCATCCTCACCTGGGATCCCCCGCTCGTCGGGCCCATCACCCTGGGCCCGCCGACGCGGTGGTCTGTGGAGCTGCGTCCGGGCCAGCGGGCCGCGGACTTCCGCGCCCTCGCCGGCCGCCTCGCGAGCGCCTACGAGGTGGACGACGTGGTCGTCGCCGACCTCGCCCGCGGATGGATCTCCATCTGGCTGGTCGAGCACGTGGGGGCGGAGACCGTGCCCACCCCGGATGTCCCGGCCCGCCCCGCCGTCGAGCCGACACGCCCCGCACCGGCGCCTGTCGGGCAGCCGTCGGCACGCCGGACCGGTCGCATCCGCCATCACCGGTTGCCCCTCGGCAGCCGGTGGCGGCGGCGCCCGTTCGGTGGTCCTCGGACCTCGCGCTGAGGACGGCGGAGCCCGTGGACCCGATCGACCTCCACCAGGCGGTCGTCTCCGCCCGGGGCGTGGTGGTCCCGGCCCTCCTCGTGGGTGGTGTGCTCACGGGGTGGGTCGGGGCCGGGCGCGTCGCCCCCGGCGCGAGGGTGGCCGCCTATGCCGGCTGCTGGATCGGCGTGCTGCTCACCTGTTGCTGCAGCCTCCTGCTCGACGGCGCCACGGCGCGGGTCGCGGTCCCGTGGTGGCTCGGCCTCGTCGGTGTCCCAGCCGGCGTGGTCCTGACCGCCGCGTTCTGGGCCCTGCGCCAGAGTCGTGCCGTCGGGCTGCTCTGCCTCTGTCAGGTCTTCGGGGCGTCGGCGGCGCTCCTCGCCTTCCTCGCCGTCCCCGGGCTGCACGACGCGGTGTCCTGGCTGGCGCTCGCCGAGGCCGTCGGGACGGCGGCGATCTTCCTGCTCCCCCGCCGGGTCGCCGACTGGGTCGCCGTGAGGGAGGCCGACCGGGCGATCTACTACCGCTGGCGAGCCGAGCAGCGCGACGACCGCCTGCCCGACGAACGTCGTCGACGGCGTTCGCGGTGGGAGGCGGCGTACACCCGACGCCACATGATGCGGCGACGGGGCGGTGACCGATGAGCACCGGCATCCGGTCGACCTCGCTGGCCGACCGCGTCACCGTCCCGCACCCGCGCTCCTGGGCCCTCCTCGCCACGGTCTGGCTCGTGCTCGGGCTCGTGATCGCCGTGGCGGCGGTCCACCCCCGCGTGCCGGCCGTCGCCGAGGCGACGGCGGGCGTCCCCGGCGTGGCCGTGACCGGCGCGCTCGACGTGCTCGCCGTGCTCAGCGCACTGGCCGCGGTGCTGGCCGCCCGCCGGATGCTCTACGACCGGCTCGCGGACCGCCCCGGGCCGGTCGTCATCACCTCCTTCCAGGGCACGCCGGCGCGGGCCGTCACCGAGGACATCCTGGCCGACTTCCGCGAGGTGCTCACCGCCATGAGCCTCTCCAGCCCGGAACCCGTTCCCCACGAGCCGTCCTCCGACGGCGTCCTGGACGACGCCCGCACCGTCTTCACCGACCCGAAGAGCGCCGTGTCGACCGTCGTCTCGCTGGTGACGTCGCTGCTCCGGGTGCGCCACGCCTACCGGGTGTCGGTCCAGCTGCGGACCGGCGCGGCCGGAGCGCGGTGCGGCATGTCGGTGCACGTGTCACGGATGCCGAGCAGGCGCGGAGACGTGCGCACGGTCTGGGCCGACGACTGGCACAGCGCCGCGACGCGGGCCGCCCACGTCGTCGGGGCGTACGTCATCCCGCGGAGCCGGCTCTCCACACGGGCCCCGTGGCGGGCGTGGCACGGGCTCGAGATGCCGACCGAGCTCTTCCACCAGAGCCAGCGGGCCACCGAGCACCTGCGCCACCGCGAGTACGACGAGGCGCTCGCGGCGCTGCACGCCGCCCTGGAGCACGATCCGCTCAACCCCCACCTGCGCATCCAGCTCGGCCAGGCCTACGAGCAGCTCGGTCTGTTCCTCGACGCCACGGCGGTGTACGCCGACATCGTCGCCGTCGAGTCGTGGCACGACCGGAGGCTGTGGCGCCGCCTGCGGCAGCTCCTCAACGACGACACCTCGGGGCCTCCCCCGCGGCGGTGGGCCCGCAGTCCGCACGGGCCGGACGCCCTCCTCATCGCCCGCTACCGCCTGGTGTCGCGTCTCGCGGCGGCCGAACAGCTGGTCCACCAGTGGCGGACGGGAGAAGCGGACACCGCCGCGGCCGGGTCCGGGCCCGGCAACCCGCGCCGGGCCGCAGAGCGGGAAGCCTTGCGGGCCCGCCTGCGCATCTGGTTGCGCTCGTACGCGGTCCGCTACGTCCTCGACGAGGTCGACCACCGGACGGACGAGACCCCGAGGCAGACCCTCGAGCGCCTGGAGCGGGAGAGCCCGCAGCGCTTCCGTCACCTCGTGCAGTACGTGGCCCTCACCGAGACGGACGCGCTCATCGACGACTACCGGTGGTCGCAGGGTCGGCGTCGCCCCGGGATGATCGTGTCCCAGACCGGGCTGAACCTGCTGCGCATCTGGGCCCGTCTCTACACCGACGACGCCACCGCCGATCTCGGGCGCCGCCCGGGGCGGTGGCCGAAGTCCCCGGAGCGGCTCGACCTCGAGATCGCCCGATACCTGATGCTCAAACCGGCGAGGACGCGCTCGTGGAAGGAGTACTACAACGCCGCCTGCGTCGTGGCGGTGGCGTTGCGGGGGTGGACGGGCGACGACGCGACCGCGCGGCGGCAGCGCCACAAGTTGGCGCTCCAGGCGGTGCGTCACCTCGAGCGGGCGGTCACCACGACCGACAGCGGGTATGTCGGCCGGTATGCGCAGTGGCTGTCGGCCGGGGATCCCGACCTGAACCCGCTCCGGGCCACGCCGGAGTTCCACGACTTCCTGGCCCGGCACCTGCCGGACCGCGGTACGCGCATCGTCACCCCTGAGGACCGGCTGCTGCCCCTGGTCATCTCGCACCACGTCCTGCGGGTGATGGCCGGCTTCTGCCGCGCTCGCGCCGGGACGTGGAGGGCGGGCGGTCCCGGTGACGGCTCCGACGCGGCGGCGCACCGCGACGAGGCCGTCGCGCTCGCCCTCGCCGGTGACTACGTGCGCAATCCGCGGCACTGGCCGACCCGCGCGGCGCTGATCGGCGCGGCACGGGCCGCGGCGGCCGCCGGCGACCGTCCCGCACCGACGAGCGCGCTCCCGCATCCCGGCGACGACCCGGTCCTGCGTCGCCGCAGCGGAGACACCGGCGGGCGCGACGACAGGGCCACCCCTGCCGACGGCCCGGAACACGTCCTCGTCACGACGGTCATGGACGCGCGCGACGCGGTCTGGGTCGTCCTCGACGACAGGATCGCGACGGCCGAGCACCTGCCCGTCGCGTCCGGTTCGGCGATCGAACACGCCGTCGCGGCGGCCTTCTGGGACGACCTCGCCCACGAGCTGGAGCGCGCCATCGGTGTCCCGACCACCGACCGCCCCCGCCCGTGAGCGGGCTCAGCCGATGCGTTCGACGGTGTAGTCGAGGAGGTTCGCCAGGGCGCGGCGGGCGGGGCCGTCGGGCAGGGCCGCGAGCTCGGCGCGGGCGGCGTCGGCGCGGGCGTCGAGCGCGGCCCGGGCCTCCCGCAGCCCCGCGGAGCCCCGCAGCAGCTCGAGCGCCTCGTCCACCTCGTCGTCGACCAGCTCGCGGCTGCCGACGCCCAGGGCCCGCAGGCGCGCCACCTCGGGGCCGTCGCCGGCGAGCGTGTAGAGCACCGGAAGCGTCGCGACGCCCTCGCGCAGGTCGGTGCCCGGGGTCTTGCCCGAGTCCCCGGACGGCGAGGCGATGTCGATGATGTCGTCGGACACCTGGAACGCGGTGCCGATGATCTCGCCGAAGCGACTCATCGCCGTCACGTGCTCGGGCGGGGCGCCCGCGAACATCGCCCCGAAGCGCCCCGAGGTCGCGATCAGCGAGCCCGTCTTCTCGGCCACCACCGCCAGGTAGTGCTCGACGGCGTCCTCGCCCTCGCGCGGCCCGCGGGTCTCGCGCATCTGGCCGGTGACGAGCTCGGCGAACGTCTCGGCGATGATCCGCACCGCGTCCGGCCCGAGCTGCGAGACCAGCCGCGAGGCGTGGGCGAACAGGTAGTCGCCGGTGAGGATCGCGACGGTGTTGTCCCACCGGTGGTTGGCGCTCTCCGCGCCCCGGCGCATCGTCGCCTCGTCCATGACGTCGTCGTGGTACAGCGTCGCCAGGTGCACGAGCTCCACCGACGTCGCCGCGACGACGACGTCCTCGGAGGTCCCGCCGGCGAGCTGCGCGGCGAGCAGCGTCAGCAGCGGGCGGAACCGCTTCCCGCCGGCCTCGATGAGGTGCAGCGACGTGTCGGTGACGAACCGGTAGTCGCTGTGCACCTCCCGGCGCAGCAGGTCCTCGACGCGCTCGAGGCCGTCGCTCACGGCCGCGGCGAGCTCGGGGTCCGGGATCGGCAGCCCGGCGACCTGGGTCAGTTGGGGGCCGGTCATCAGCCGAGGAAGGACAGGCCGTCGGCCCACCCGAGGACGGCGGTCGGCACGACGCCGAGCAGCAGGGTCACCACGACCCCCAGTGTGATCGCCACCGTCGTGAACGGGCCAGGCACGGAGACGGTCGGACCGTCCGCAGCGGGCTCGGAGAAGTACATGAGCACGATCAGGCGCAGGTAGAAGAACGCCGCCACCGCGCTGACCACCAGGGCCACGATGACCAGCGGCGCCATGCCGTCGGCCAGGGCCGCGGAGAACACCGCGAACTTGGCCGTGAAGCCACTGGTGAGCGGGACACCGGCCAGCGCCAGCATGAGGAACGTCACCGCCGCGGCGACCACCGGCGAGCGCCTGCCGAGCCCGGCGTACGCCGAGAGGTGCGTCGCCTCCCCGTCCGGCCCGCGGACCAGCGACACGAGACCGAACAGCGCGACCGTCGTGAACCCGTAGGCCAGCAGGTAGAACAGCGTCGCCGACAGCCCGGCCGGCGTCACGGCCATGGCGCCCAGCAGCAGGAAGCCGGCGTGCGCCACCGACGAGTAGGCGATCATGCGCTTGACGTCGGTCTGGGTCAGGCCCAGCACGGCCCCGATCACCATCGACACGATCGCGACGACCCACAGCACGCCGCGCCACTCCCACACCGTCGAGCCGAACGCGACGGTGAACACGCGCAGGATCGCGCCGAAGGCCGCGACCTTGGTGCAGGCGGCCATGAAGGCGGTGACCGACGTCGGCGCGCCCTGGTAGACGTCGGGCGTCCAGGTGTGGAACGGGCCCACCGACGCCTTGAACATCAGCCCGACCACCAGCAGCGCCAGCCCGCCGAACAGCAGCGAGTCCGGGCGCAGCGAGCCGGCCGCGGCCAGCGAGATGTCGGAGAGCTTCACCGAGTCCGCGTAGCCGTAGAGCAGCGCCAGGCCGTAGAGGAAGAACGCCGAGGAGAACGCGCCGAGCAGGAAGTACTTGACCGCCGACTCCTGGCTCATCAGCCGCCGGCGCCGCGCGAGCCCGCACAGCAGGTACAGCGGCAGGCTGAGCACCTCGAGCGCGACGAACATCGTCAGCAGGTCGTCGGCCGCGCAGAACACGAGCATGCCGCCGAGCGCGAACAGCGTCAGCGGGTAGACCTCGGTGTGGCCCTCGACGGCCTCGCCGCCGCGTCCGGAGCGGCCGCCCCGGCCCCGCTGGCCGTCCCGGCCACCGCCGCCCGCGGAGCCCGGCGAGCCACCGCGCGCACCGGCCGAGACGCGCTCGCGCGCCTTCTCGTAGGCCTCCGCCTCGCCCAGCGCCACCGGGTCGGCGACGAACGCGCCGCCGGCCTCGATCGAGCGGTCGGCGAGCAGCAGCACCGAGGGCACCGCGAGGGCGAGCAGCGTGCCCCACAGGAACAGCGACGGGCCGTCGACGGCGAGCGCGCCGGCCAGCGTCGTCACCCCGGGAGCACCCGAGGTCGCGCGGACGACGACGGCCAGGAGCGCCAGGACGACGGCGACGAGGGTCAGCCCGAGCTGGGCCCGGCTGCGGCCGCGCAGCGGCATGATCGCCTCGAGCAGCACGGACAGGCACGCCGCGGCGAGCACGATGAGGACCGGCGCGAGGGCGCCGTAGTCGACCGACGGGAACGCGGGCGCGGTCATCGCGGGACTCCGGTGGTCGGGGCGGCCGGGGCCACCGGGTCGGGGACGCCGACCTCGGACATCGTCGCCGACACCGCCGGCTCGAGGACCGCGAGGACGGGGCCCGGGAAGAAGCCGAGCACGAGGACGAGGGCGACGAGCGGGGTCATGATGGCGACCTCGGCGCGGGTGAGGTCACCGAAGCGGCCCGTGGTGCGGCGGGCCGCGGAGTCGTCGGCGGTCTGCACGTCGCCGGTGGCGTCACCCGAGCCGCCGCCGCCGAGCGCCGCCGCCGACGCCGCACCCGGCCCGTCACCGACCACCGCGGCGCCGCGCACCGGGCCGGTGAACACCCGCTGGTAGACCCAGAGCACGTAGAGCGCGGCGAAGATGATCCCGACGGTCGCGATGACGGTGAACACCGGCCGGTTCGGGAACGCGCCGATGAGCACGAGGAACTCGCTGACGAACGAGTTGGTGCCGGGCAGCGAGAGCGTCGAGAGGCCCGCGATGAGGAACAGCCCCGCGAGCAGCGGCGCGATCCGCGCGACACCGCCGTACTCGGTCATCGACGCGGTGCCGCCGCGGCGGATCAGCAGGCCGACGGCGAGGAAGAGCATCGCCGTCGAGATGCCGTGGTTGACCATGTAGAGCGCCGAGCCGGCGATCGCCTGCGAGCTGAAGGCGAAGATGCCGAGCGCGATGAAGCCGAAGTGCGCGATCGAGGTGTACGCCACGAAGCGCTTCATGTCGGTCTGGGCCGCGGCGAGCAGCGCGCCGTAGAGCACCCCGATGACCGCGAGCGTGAGCACGAGCGGGGCGAGCTCCCGCGACGCCGCCGGGAACAGCGGCAGCGTGTAGCGCAGGAACCCGAACACGCCGACCTTGTCGAGCAGGCCGACGAGGATCACGCCGCCCGCGACCGGCGCCTCGGCACCGGCGTCGGGCAGCCACGTGTGCAGCGGCACCAGCGGCGCCTTGATCGCGAACGCGGCGAAGAACCCCAGGAAGAGCGGGATCTGGGTGGACAGCGGCAGCTGCCCGGCCATCTGCTGCAGCGCCGCCCAGTCGAACGTGCCCTGCCCCAGCCGCGACTCGCTGGCCACGAAGAGCCCGATCACCGAGGCCAGCATGATGAGGCCGCCGAGGAACGAGTACAGGAAGAACTTCACCGCCGCGTACTGGCGGCGCGGCCCGCCGAAGCGCCCGATGAGGAAGTACATCGGGATGAGCATCGCCTCGAACAGCACGTAGAACAGGAACACGTCGGTGGCCGCGAAGACCCCGACGAGCACGCCCTGCGTGGCCAGCATCAGCGCGGTGAACCCGGCTCCGGTGCGCCCGGGCGGGAGCTTCTCGGCCCACGCGAACCCGAGCACGATCGGCACGAGCACGGCGAGCAGCGCGATCATCGTCAGCGCGATGCCGTCGAGCCCGAGCGCGAAGCGGGTGCCGAACGCCGGGATCCAGTCGACGGCGAGCTCGAACTGGAACCGCGGCGTCCCCGGCCCGGTGCGGAACAGCGCCCACACCACGGCGACGAGCACGAGCGAGACCGCCGAGAACCCGAGCCCGACGAGCTTGCCGGCGCGGTCGAGGTGCTCGCGGGTGGCCATGGCGCCGCAGACCGCGGCCCCGACGAGCGGGACCAGCAGCAGGGCGAGCAGCAGCGCGCTCACGAGAAGGCGCCCACGGTGAGCAGGGCCGCGACGAGCACGACGGAGCCTCCCAGGATGGTCAGGGCGTAGGAGCGGACGAAGCCGGTCTGCGTGCGCCGCAGCCGGCCCGACGACCCGCCGAGCAGGGCGGCGGTGCCGTTGACCGCGCCGTCCACGCCGCGGTTGTCGAGGTAGACCAGCGCGCGGGACAGCCAGATGCCCGGCCGGGCGATGAGGCCCTCGTTGATCGCGTTGGCGAAGAGGTCGGCCCGCGCGGCGCGCACCGGCAGGCTGACCCGCTGCGGGCGCTCGACGGGCACCGGCCGCCGGCCCACCGCGAGGTAGGCGGCGCCGGCGCCGGCCACCATGAGGATCGACGCGAACACCGGCACCAGGCCGGTCGGGAAGACCGCCGGGAGCTCCGCGGGCTCGACGAACGCGCCGATCGAGGGCTCCAGGTAGTCGGCCAGGCGCTCGCCGAGGACGAGGAACGCGCCGGCGCCGATCGACCCGACGGCCAGCAGCATCATCGGCACGGTCATCGACGACGCCGACTCGTGCGGGTGGTAGTGCTCCGGCGGGTCCTCGAGGTCGGACGGGTCGATGCGCCGCGGGTGCAGGTCGCGCCAGCGCTCGGGCCCGAAGAAGGTCATGAGCATCAGGCGCGTCATGTAGAACGCGGTGAGCCCGGCGGCGAGCAGCGCGGCCACGCCGAAGATCCAGCCGGCGACCGGCCCGGCGGTCAGCGAGGCCTCGATGATGAGGTCCTTGGTGAAGTAGCCGGACAGGAACGGGAAGCCGATCAGCGCCAGGTAGCCGAAGGTGAACGTCCAGAACGTCACCGGCATGTGGCGCCACAGCCCGCCGAAGCGGCGCATGTCGGTCTCGTCGGCCATCCCGTGCATCACCGAGCCGGCGCCGAGGAACAGCCCGGCCTTGAAGAAGCCGTGCGCGAGCAGGTGGGCCAGCGCCGCGGCGTAGCCGACCGGGCCGAGCCCGACGGCCAGCATCATGTAGCCGATCTGGCTGACCGTGGAGTACGCCAGGACCTTCTTGATGTCGTCGTAGGCGCACCCGATGATCGCGCCCAGCACCAGCGTGATCGCGCCGACGATCGTCACCACGAGCTGGCCCACGGGCGCGAGGTCGTAGAGCGGGTTCGCGCGGGCGATGAGGTAGACGCCGGCGGTGACCATCGTGGCCGCGTGGATGAGGGCCGACACCGGGGTCGGGCCCTCCATGGCGTCCGGGAGCCACGCCTGCAGCGGGAACTGGCCCGACTTGCCGCACGCGCCGAGCAGCAGGAGCAGCGTGATCGCGGTGAGCGAGCCCGGGGAGAGCTCCCCGGCGCGGGCGAACACCTCGGCGTACTGGGTGGTGCCGAGGTCCAGGAACAGGATGAAGATCGCCAGCGCGAGCCCCACGTCACCGACGCGGTTCATGAGGAACGCCTTCTTGGCCGCGCTGCCCGCGGTCCGGCGCCCCGTGTAGAAGCCGATGAGCAGGTAGGACGCGAGACCCACGCCCTCCCAGCCGAGGTAGAGCGTCACGAACCCGTTGCCGAGCACCAGCACGAGCATCGCGGCGACGAACAGGTTGAGCTGCGCGAAGAACTTGCGCCGCTCCGGGTCGTGGGACATGTAGCCCACGGAGTAGATGTGGATCAGCGAGCCGACGCCGGTGATGAGCAGCGCGAACGTGATCGACAGCGGGTCGATCCGCAGCCCGAACTCCACGTTCAGCGCGCCGACGGCGAACCAGTCGTAGAGCGGCAGCTCGCGCACCCGCTCCTCGACGGGCTGCGCCAGCGAGCCGGCGAAGAGCACCGCGGCGACGACGAACGACGCGACGACGGTGGCGACGCCGAGCAGGTGGCCCCAGCGGTCGGTGCGCCGCCCGCCCACGAACAGCACCAGCGCCCCGAGCGCGGGCAGGGCGACGAGCAGCCAGGCCACGCCCGCGGCCCCCTCGGCGGGGAGCACCTCGGGGAGCGGGGCGGCGGCCATCAAGGTCGACACGACTGGAGAACCCCCGTCAGTACTTGAGCAGGTTGGCGTCGTCGACCGAGGTCGTCCGGCGCGTGCGGAAGATGGCCATGATGATCGAGAGACCGACGACGACCTCGGCCGCGGCGACGACCATGACGAAGAAGGCCATGATCTGGCCGCCGAGGGAGCCGTTGATGCGGGAGAACGTGACGAGCGTCAGGTTCACCGCGTTGAGCATGAGCTCGATGCACATGAACACGACGATCGCGTTGCGCCGCACCAGCACGCCGACGGCGCCGATCGCGAACAGCAGCGCGGAGAGCAGCAGGTAGATCGTGGGGCTCATCGCGCGCCCTCGCTCTCGTCCTCGCCCAGCCGGTCGTGGGTGCTGCCGACCCGGTCGCCGTCACCGTCGGCGTGACCCGTCAGCGCCCGGGCGTCGACCCCGCTCGCGGGGCCGGTGTCGGAGCGCACGTCGGCGATGTCGGTGTCGAGGCGCTCGCGGCGCGTCGCCTCGATGATGCTCGACAGGGACGCCGGTGCCACCGAGCCGTCGGGCAGCAGCGCGGGCGTGGCCACCGAGTCGGCGGTGGCGAACACGCCGGGACCCGACCGCGAGCCGTACCCGCTCAGCGGGCCACGGAGCCGCTCGACCACCCGCTCCTTCTGGCTCGGGGTGGCGCGGCGGGCCCGGCCCGCGAACGTGTAGACCATCGCGCCGACCGCGGCGGTGATGAGCAGCGCCGAGGTCAGCTCGAAGGGCAGCAGGTAGTCGCGGAAGATGCTCGTGCCGAGCGCCTGGACGTTGCCGCGGGCCTCCGGGCCGTAGCCCGGGCCGAGCCCGACCGGCCCGACGGTGGTGAGCGTCTCGGCGACGGCGGCGACGGCCAGTCCGCCCAGCCCGACGCCGAGCACCGCGGCCGCCAGCCGCTGCCCGCGCAGCACCTCGACGACCGAGTCCGACGCGTCGCGGCCGACCATCATCAGCACGAACACGAACAGCATCATGATCGCGCCGGTGTAGACGATGATCTGCGTGAAGCCGAGGAACGGCGCCTGCTGGACCATGTAGAGCACGCCGAGCGAGAGCATCGTCAGCACCAGCCACAGCGCCGAGTGCACGGCGTTCCGGCTGAAGATCATGCCGAGGCCACCGGCCAGCGCCACCGGCCCGAGGATCCAGAACACCACCGACTCGCCGGTGCTCATCTCCCCGCCGCCGGTCAGCGGCGCGGCCGCCAGGAGCGCGCTCACCGCGTCTCCCCGGTGCTGGTCGTGGCGCTGTCCGCCACCGCGTGCGCCGACACCGTGTCCTGGGGCGCGGGCTCGCGCGACGGGGCCATGGCGACCTCGTCGCGCACCGCGTCCTGGACGTCGCCGCGGCGGGCCATCTCCGGGCCCTGCACGTAGTAGTCCTGCTCGTCCTCGCCGAGACGCATCGGGTGCGGCGGCTGCTCCATGCCCGGCAGCAGCGGGGCCAGCAGGCGCGCCTTGTCGTAGATCAGGTCCTGGCGGTCGTCGTCGGCGAGCTCGTACTCGTTGGTCATCGTCAGCGACCGCGTCGGGCACGCCTCGATGCACAGCCCGCAGCCGATGCAGCGCAGGTAGTTGATCTGGTAGATCGCGCCGTAGCGCTCCCCCGGCGAGTAGCGCTCCTCGTCGGTGTTGTCGCCGCCCTCGACGTAGATCGCGTCGGCCGGGCAGGCCCAGGCGCACAGCTCGCAGCCGACGCACTTCTCGAGGCCGTCCGGGTGGCGGTTGAGCTGGTGGCGCCCGTGGTAGCGCGGGGCGGTCACCTTCTTCACCCGGGGGTAGTCCTCGGTGACGACCTTGCGGAACATCGTCCCGAAGGTCACGCCGAACCCGGCGATCCCGTCGAACATGCCCATCAGGAATCTCCTTCCCGGCTCGCCCCGGCGCCCACGGTCTCGCCGTCCTTGTCCGGCGACGTCGTGACGGCACGGCGGCGGCGCTTCGGGGTGGGCGGGACCGTGAGGTCGAGCGGCGGTACGGGGTAGTCGGCGGCCACCGGCGGCTCGGGATCCTCCTCCGGTGCCGGCTGGTCGGGCAGCAGCAGGGCCGCGCCGACGAGCAGCACGAGCGCGACGCCGCCCACGATGAGGATCTGGCCGGTGGTCAGCTCGGCGCGCAGCACGCGCAGGGTGGCCACGAGCATCAGCCACACCAGGCTGACCGGGATGAGCAGCTTCCAGCCGAGCCGCATGAACTGGTCATAGCGCTGGCGGGGCAGCGTCCCGCGCAGCCAGACGTAGACGAAGAGGAACACCATCGTCTTGCCGAGGAACCAGATCAGCGGGAACCAGCCCTCGTTGGCGCCCGCCCACAGCGAGAGCGGCCACGGGGCGCGCCACCCGCCGAGGAACAGCGTCGTGGCCACCGCCGAGAGCGTGACCATGTTGACGTACTCGGCGAGGAAGAAGAGCGCGAACTTCAGCGACGAGTACTCGGTGTGGAAGCCGCCGACCAGCTCGGACTCGGCCTCGGGCAGGTCGAACGGCGCGCGGTTGGTCTCACCGACCATCGACACCGCGAAGATCAGGAAGCTGACCGGCAGCAGCCAGACGTACCAGCCGCCCTCCTGCGCGGAGACGATGTCCGCGGTCGAGAGCGAGCCGGAGTAGAGCACCACCGCGATGATCGAGAGGCCGAGCGCGAGCTCGTAGGAGATCACCTGGGCGGCGCTGCGCAGGCTGCCGAGCAGCGGGTACGGCGAGCCGGACGCCCAGCCCGCCAGCACGATGCCGTAGACGCCGATCGACGAGCAGGCCAGCACCACGAGGACGCCGACGGGCAGGTCGGTCAGCTGCAGGGCGGTGCGCTCACCGAAGATCGAGACCTCGGGCCCGAGCGGGATCACCGACCACGCCACGAACGCCGGCACCACCGAGAGCACCGGCGCGATGAAGAACACCGCCTTGTCCGCGAGGACCGGGCGGATGTCCTCCTTGAACGCGAGCTTCAGCCCGTCGGCCAGCGACTGGAGCAGGCCGAACGGGCCGTTCCAGTTCGGGCCCGGCCGCTGCTGCATGCGACCCACGACCCGGCGCTCGAACCAGATCATGAACAGCGTCATGACCATGAGGCCGGCGAAGATGACGACGACCTTGATCAGGGTCAGCCAGAACGGGTCGTCCGCGATCAGGGTCTGGTAGTACCCCGGCGGGGGAACAGGGCTCACACAGCACTCCCGGGGTGGGAGGGGCTGGTCACGCGGACCGGACCCCCGTGGGTGAGGCCGAGACCGGCCAGCGTGACGGGACCGCCCGGCTCGACCACCCGGGCCGGGGCCCAGACGACGTCCTCGGGCAGGTCGGTGAGCTCGACGGCCAGGTGGAGCTCGCCGCGCGGGCCCGCGATCGTGGCGACGTCGTCCTCGGCGAGGCCGAGCCGCCGCGCCGTCGCCGGCGCCAGCCGGATCTTCGGCGGGCGGGCGGTGCCGGCGAGCTCGGGCTCGTCGGCGAGCAGGGCACCGCCGTCGAGGAGCTGGCGCCAGGTGGCGAGGCGGAGCCCCCGGTCCCGCTCCTCGGGCACCTCGACGACGTAGGACACGTCGACCTCGGTGACCCCCGACGGCGAGGCCACCAGGTACTCCTCGGTGACGAGCAGCGCCGCGTGGTGGTCCGCGGGACGGTCCGGGTGCTCCGGGCCGCGCACCGGACCGACCTGCGCCGGACGGCCGATCCCGATCCGCGCGAGCTCGGCGGCCGCGGCCTCCGGGGTCTGCGTGAACAGGTCGACGTCCATCTCGACGGCCAGGGTGTCGAGCACCCGGCAGTCGGGCAGCGTGATCGCCGCGCGCCCGCCGACGTGGCCGGCCGACCCGCCGGACGGGTCGATCGTCGTGGCGAAGCGGCGGTCGCGGCCCTCCCAGTTGCGGAAGGTGCCCGACTTGTTGATGACGGGCGCCACCGGGAGGACGACGTCGGCGTACCGCGTGACCTCGGAGGTGGTCTGCTCGAGGCTGACGACGACGTCGGCCGCCTCCAGCGCCCGCCGGGCGAGCGCGGGGTCGGGCAGGTCGGCGAGCTCGACGCCGCCGACGACCAGGCCCGCGAGCTCGCCGGACGCGGCGGCCCGCAGGATCGCGGCGGTGTCGCGGCCCGGGGCGGCGGGCAGCTCGGTGCCCTCGGCGAGGCCCCACGACGACGCCAGCTGCGCGCGGTCCACGTCGTCGAGCGGGCGGCCGCCGGGCAGCAGGGTCGGCAGCGCGCCGGCGTCGACCGCCC
>NZ_BAABHO010000027.1:67776-80254 GCF_039542135.1 Actinomycetospora chlora | reverse complement strand
GCTGGCCGCGCCACATGGTGCCGATCCAGTTGAAGAACTTGATGCCGGTCGGCACGGCGATGAGGAACGTCGTGAACGAGAAGAACGGCAGCAGCACCGCGCCGGTGGCGTACATGTGGTGCGCCCACACGGCCACCGACAGCGCCGCGATCGACAGCGTCGCGTAGATCAGGGTCTTGTAGCCGAAGATCGGCTTGCGGCTGAACACCGGGAAGATCTCGGTGACGATGCCGAAGAACGGCAGCGCGACGATGTAGACCTCGGGGTGCCCGAAGAACCAGAACAGGTGCTGCCACAGGATCACGCCGCCGTGCTCGGGCGCGAAGAGCTGCGCGTCGAGGTGACGGTCGGCGGCCAGGCCGAGCAGCGCCGCGGTGAGGATCGGGAAGGCGAGCAGCACCAGCACGACCGTCACCAGGATGTTCCAGGTGAAGATCGGCATCCGGAACATCGTCATGCCCGGGGCGCGCATGCACACGATCGTCGTCACGAAGTTGACGCCGCCGAGGATGGTGCCGAGACCGGAGACGACGAGGCCGACGATCCAGACGTCGGCGCCGAGGCCCGGCGAGTGCACGACGTCGGAGAGCGGCGTGTAGGCGAACCAGCCGAACGCGGCGGCGCCGTCCGGGGTGAAGAACCCGGAGACGACGATGATGCCGCCGAACAGGAACAGCCAGTACGAGAAGGCGTTGAGCCGCGGGAACGCGACGTCGGGGGCGCCGATCTGCAGCGGCACGATGTAGTTCGCGAAGCCGAACAGGATCGGCGTCGCGTACAGCAGCAGCATGATCGTGCCGTGCATGGTGAACAGCTGGTTGTACTGGTCCACCGACAGGATCTGCAGGCCCGGCTGGGCCAGCTCGGCGCGCATGAGCAGCGCCATCAGCCCGCCGATCAGGAAGAACCCGAACGACGTGACCATGTAGAGGATCGCGATGTCCTTGGGGTCCGTCGTCTTGAGCATGCGCCCGACGAACGACCCGCGCTTCGTCTCCCGCGCCGGGTACGGCGTGGTCGCGATCGGCTTGGGTGCCACGGCGGTCACGAGGGCCTCCTGCTCACGGTGCGTCTCCTCCACCCCGACGGCCGAACGGCCGTACGTGCGCGGACCCAGGGATCGTAACCGCCGTGCGGGACCCGGGCGCGCCGGGTGAAGCCTCCCACGACGATCCGTCGTAGACCACCGGGGGCGGTCCGGGAACGACGAAGGACCGCCGCCCCGGTGGGCGACGGTCCTCGTGGTGGGTGGAGCTGAGGGGACTCGAACCCCTGACCCTCACACTGCCAGTGTGATGCGCTACCAGCTGCGCCACAGCCCCAACGCGACGCAACGTTACACGCCGACGGACACCCACCGGCGTCGGGGGTCGGGCTAGAAGTCGCGGCGGCCGTGCTCCTGTTCCAGCACCGCGTCGAGGTCCTTGAGGCGGTCCATCGTGGCCACGGCACGGGCCGTGCGCTGGTTCGCGCGCAGCAGGGACTCGTGCCGGTGGACGAACTGCCAGTAGCCGGCGGTGAAGGGGCACGCCTTCTCCCCGACGCGGACCTTGGGGTCGAAGGCGCAGTCGCCGCAGTGGTCGGACATCTTGTTGATGTAGGCCCCGCCCGAGGTGTACGGCTTCGTCGCGAGCTTGCCGCCGTCGGCGTGC
Source organism: Actinomycetospora chlora (assembly GCF_039542135.1). NCBI lineage: Bacteria > Bacillati > Actinomycetota > Actinomycetes > Pseudonocardiales > Pseudonocardiaceae > Actinomycetospora > Actinomycetospora chlora. The sequence continues at coordinate 78,602 of NZ_BAABHO010000027.1, read as the reverse complement.
TGGCTCATGCCGACGACGTTCGGCGGCATCACCCACGCGAAGCCGTCGACGAACGACGTGGTGAACCACTCGGAGAGCGCGCTGGGGCGGTACTCGCGCTGCAGGGCGTGGTTGCCCAGCACCATGAGCCGCGGGATGTGGTGCACCCACCCGCGGTCGCGCACCCCGTTCAGCGCCGAGGACAGGCAGGCCGCGGTGACGTGGTCGCCGTCGAGCTCGGTCCACCACGTCGGCAGGGCCTTGCGGTGGTCCATCTCGTTGCGCTTCGTGTAGCCCTTGCCGAAGTGCCAGTAGAGGTGCCAGATGTACTCGCGCCAGCCGAGGATCTGGCGCACGAAGCCCTCGACGGAGTTCAGGCGCGCGGTGCCGTCGTGGTAGGCCTGCTCGGCGGCGTGGACGGCCTCGAGCGGGTGCAGCACGCCGAGGTTCTGGGGCACCGAGAGCAGCGAGTGCGCCATCCACGGGTCGCCGGCGAGGATCGCGTCCTCGTGCGGCCCGAACGGGTCGAGGCGGTGGTCGACGAACCGCCGCAGGGCCTTCCGGGCCTCGTCGGGCGTGACCGCGAACAGCCGGGGGCCGTCCGCGCCGACGGTGGGCAGGACCATGTCGTCGAGGTCGCGGCGGACCTGCTGGTCGATCTCGTCCTCGGTGGGCCACCACGGGTCGGGGACGCCGAGGGTCTCCGTCTTCGGCGGGGGCTCGCGGTTGTCGTGGTCGAGGTTCCACTTCCCGCCGACGGGCTGCTCGCCGTCCATCAGCACGTCGAAGCGGCGCCGCTGGTTGCGGTAGAAGTTCTCCATCGTGAACGAGTCGTCGTCACCGGCCCACGCCTCGAACTCCGCCCGCGGACGCGCGAACGTCGTCGGGGGCAGCACGGCGGCGACGAGGCCGTCCTTGCGCAACCGCTCCACGAACTCCACGGCCGTGTGCGACGTCGGCTGGTGCACCACCACCGGGCGCCCGACCTCGGCCAGCGCCTCCCGGTAGGTCTCGGTGCGGTGGTACGTCGAGCGGTCGCCCAGCTCGTCGTCGAGGTGGCGCATCCCGGAGAGCACGAGGTGCAGCTTCTGGCGGTGGTAGCGGCGCCGGCGCAGGACGGCGGCCGACTCCACGAGCACCACCTCGCGCTCGGCGTGCTGCGGCAGCCCGTGCACGGCGGGGCCCAGCTGATCGCCGAACACCCACAGCGGCGCGTCGCGCTCGGCGCCCGCCTCGTCGAGCGCGGCGTCCACCGCTTCGGTGTAGGTGTCCTCGACCCCGGCGGGGACCTGCGCGCTCATGCGGGGCGGGTGCCCTGCCCCTCGGTGGGCGAACCGCGGGTGGAGCGCCGGGGCAGGGCCGACCACACGACCAGGGCCACCAGCGCGACGCCGGCGCTGAGGAGGAAGGCGACCGGGAACGACGCCGACTCGGCGAGCGCGCCGGCCGCGACCGGGCCGACGATCGCGCCGACGTCGGCGGCCATCTGGAACCCCGACAGCGCGGGCCCGCCGCTGCGCCGGGAGCCGACGATGTCCGCGACCGCGGCGCCCTGGGCCGGCTGGAGGAGCCCCGCCCCGGCGCCGGCGACCGCGGACGCGCCGAGCAGGACGACGAGGCCGGCCGTCCCGCCGACGGCCGCGAGCGCGAGGGCGGCCGTCCCGAGGGTGACGAGCGCGAGGCCGGCGACGACGACCGGCCGCCGGCCGCGGCGGTCGGACATCCCGCTGGTGGCCAGCAGGACGAGCCCGTCGCCGACGGCGAAGACGGTCAGGGCGATCCCGGCCCAGATCGGCGCCCGCCCCAGGGCCACGGCGACGAACAGCGGCACGAGCGCGACCCGCACGCCCTGCACGGCCCAGCCGGTCGCGAGGCTCGACACCAGCGCGGCCCGGTAGGTCGGGAGGCGCAGCGCCGCGGCGATCGTCAGCGGTGTCGCGTCCGGGTCCGGCGGGCGCACGCCCACCTGCCGGGAGCGGGCCAGCAGCGCGCCGACCACGATCGTCGCCAGCACCAGCGCGAGGGCGTAGACGACGAAGGGCGCGCGCAGGTCGACCGCGACGAGCGCGCCGCCCAGCGCCGGCCCGGTGACCCCGCCGAGCAGGAACGCGCCGGTGAACAGCCCACTGGCCTGCCCGCGACGATCCTCGGGCGCCAGGCGGAACAGCAGGGAGAACGCCGAGACGGTGAACATCGTCGAGCCGATGCCGCCCAGCCCGCGGAACACGAGCAGCTGCGCGTAGCTGGTCGCCAGCGCACACGCGCCGGTGGAGGCGGCGACGACCAGCAGGCCCGTGAGGTACATCGTGCGCTCGCCGGTGCGGGCGACGAGCCGCCCGCTGACCGGGGCGAAGAGCAGCCGCATGACCGGCAGGGCGCTGACGACCGCCGACGCGGCGGTGACCCCCACCCCGAAACTGCGGGCGAACACCGGCAGCGCCGGCGCGACGATGCCGTAGCCCGCCGCGACGAGGAAGCTGCCGGCGAGCAGCGCCCAGACCTCCCAGGGCAACGCCGTCCGCGGCGGGCACTGATCGGACGTGCGGTCCCGCTGCGGTGCGGCACCCATGGGGCTCGGGGGCTCCCTCACGCTCGGGGTCGGCGGCCACCCGGCAGTCTGCCCCTCGCCGGGCGCCGGCGCCCGACCCGGTTCAGGGAGCGGCGAGCGTGGCGGCGCCCCCGGTGCGCGGGGCCGCGCGCGTGGTGGTCGTCGGGGTGACCGTGGGGTCGGCGGGGTCGGTGGTCGGCGGCACCGTGGCGGTCGGAGGCACGGTCGGCGGCACCACCGGCGCGGCCGGGCGCGGGGACCGGGTCACCGTGGTGACGTCGCGGGTGATGGTGCTGCGGCGGGTGGAGCTGCGCACCGGGGTCGCCTCGTCGTCGTCGGACGAGGCGCTCCCGCCGGTGGACGACGGGCTCGACGCCGCGGGCGGCGCGACCGCGGCCGGGCCGGGGGGCTGCTCCGGCTGTGTCACGTTCGACACGCCGACCTCGGTGCCGCTCGGCCTCTCGGCGGCCCAGAGGACGAAGCCCGACGCCGTCGCCAGCAGCAGGGCCGCCCCGCCCAGCGCCGCGAACGGCAGGCCGCGCGCGGGCCGGCGGCGGCGGGCCCGCCGGCCGCTGCCGACGTCCTCGGTCCCGGCCACCGGCGGCGCGGGCATCGGCCGGGGCGCCGCCGCGACCGGGCTACCGACCTCCGGCACGACCAGCGGCACGATGCTCGTGGGGTCCTCGTCGGCGTGGCGCAGGGTCTCGGCGACGTGGGCCAGCGACTCCGCCGCCGTGCGGGCCGCGACACGGCCGTCGGCCATGGCCGCGAGGTCCTGCTCGAGGGCGGGCGCGCCCGGGCCGTGGGCGTCGAGCACCAGCGCGAGGGCGCGGCCGAGGTCGGCGACGTCGTCGCCGGGGTGGGGCGGGGCCGCGGGCCCGGTGGCGGGAGCCGTCGGGGCGGCGGGGTGCAGCGCGGCGGTGAAGCCGGTCAGCCACGCGTGGGGCGCCCCCGGCGTGCCGCCGACGACGACACTGGCCGGCCCGATCCGGCCGTGCACGACGCCGCGGGCGTGGGCGTGGGCGAGCCCGGAGGCCAGCTGGGCACCGATCTCCGCGACGGCCAGCGGCGACCAGCGCCCCCGGTCCGCGAGGCCGTCGAGGGGCCGCCCGTCGACGCTCTGCAGCACCAGCGTGCTCTCGACGCCCTCGGCCAGGCCGTCGACGTCGAACACCTCGACGAGGTGGCCGTGGTGCAGCCCGGCGAGGCGGCGGACCTGCTCGGTGCGCACCACGAGGTCCTCGCCCCGCGCGGGCGGCAGCGTGACCATCGCGACCTCGCGCCCGAGGACCGCGTCGAGCCCGCGGGTGGCGGCGTCGACCGCACCATCGGGCCTGCCCGCCGGCGTCGTGTCGTGTGCGGTGTCCGGCGTGTCCGGTGTCGCGTCGTCCTGCGTGGCCACCTCGCACCCCCTCACCCCGGGTCGCTCCTCCGGACGAGTGAGCGCCGTGCGCCCACGGTAGCGCTCCACGTGACGCTGAGTCGACCGGCCCATCGGTCAGAGCCGACCGGCCGAAAGGATGAGCAGCGTCCGTCCAGGGGACGAGGTGGGAGGCCGGGTCGTGACACCCCCTGTGACACAGAACGGGCCGGGGAGCAGGTGCTCCCCGGCCCGGCCGTGAGGGGTGGTGGAGGTGCCGGGAATCGAACCCGGGTCCTCCGATCAGCAATCAGGACTTCTCCGTGCGCAGTCCGCCTCGTCTCTGCTCGGATCCACCGGTCCTGCGGACGGGCCGGTGTGACGATCCCAGTCGCTGTGAGATGTCCCGGACGGGCCCCGCGACCGGGCCCGACGGTGAGTCACCTAGCTGATGCCGGCGACCGGGTCGGTGACGAACCCGGGCCGACAGACTTCCCTACCCGCTGAACTTAGGCAGCGAGCTGGAAGTCGCGCTGAGAACTCTCGGCGCTTAATTCATCGCAACGCATGGTTAACGAGATCATCGTTGCCTTCCTCGGCACGCTTCTCCTGATGAACCACTCGGAGTCGAAACCAGTCACCCCCTCGGTCCCGCGCTCTGCGGGGCCACCGATCATAACGCCCCGGGGCGCCCGGTTCATCCCGCCCGGCCGTCAGACGCCGAGCAGCCGCGCGGGGGCGTCGTGCAGCACCGAGCGCAGGAACGGCGCCCCGAGACGGTCGTCGGCGGCGGCCCAGCCCGCGATCGCCGCGAGCTGCTCGTGGTAGCCGTAGGGGATGTTGGGGAAGTCGGTGCCCAGCACCACGCGGTCGGCCACGGCGACGAGCCGCGCGGGCCAGTCGTCGGGCACCGGGGCGAACTCCTGGGTGTACGGCGTCCCGACCATCGTCGTGTCGAGGTGCACGTTCTCGAACCGGTCGACGAGCTGCAGCGTCCGGTCGTACTCCGGCAGCCCGGCGTGGGCGATCACGGCCGTCAGCCGGGGGTGGCGCCGGAGCACCTCGGTGAAGACGTCCATCCCGGTGTACGTGCCCTGCCGGGGGCCGTCGCCGCAGTGCACGATCGCGGGCACGCCGGCCTCGGCGATCAGACCCCAGGCGCGGTCGAGGCGCGGGTCGCGGGGGTCGAAGTCGCCGACCTGGACGTGCACCTTCACCGCCCGCGCCCCGGCGTCGAGCGCGTCGCCGAGGTAGCTCGTCACCGAGTCCTCGGGATAGATCGTCGCGGTCGGCACCGCCTCGGGGACCTCCGCGGCCCACTCCAGCGCCCAGGACGTCAGCCACGCCGCCATGTCGGGCTTGTGCGGGTAGACCAGCGGCGCGAACGTCCGCACCCCGAACCCGCGCAGCAGGTCGATCCGCGTCTGCTCGGGCTCGCGGTAGTGGATCGGCCACGGCCGGCCGTAGTTCTGCTCGGCCTGGTCGAAGAACGCCCACACCTTCTGCAGCATGCGGTCGGGCAGGAAGTGGACGTGGAGGTCGACCAGCCCGTCGACCCCGGTGGCCGCCACCCACGCCGGGACGTCGGCGTCGTCGATCGGCGGCGTCGCCAGCGGATCGCGGTTCACCGGGTCCGGCTCCGCTGCGCTGCGCGTCCCACCGGACTCACCACCCCTTGATCCGCCGTCCCACGACGCGCTCGGCCTCGCGCTTCGCGTCCCGCTCGGCCATCGCCTCGCGCTTGTCGTGCTTGGCCTTGCCGCGCGCCAGCGCGAGCTCGACCTTGCAGAGGCCGCCGGAGAAGTAGAGCGACAGCGGGACGAGCGTGTGCCCGGTCTCGCGGGTCTTCCCGACCAGCCGCGCGATCTCCGACTTGTGGAGCAGGAGCTTCCGCACCCGCCGCGGCTCGTGGTTGGTCCAGGAGCCGAAGTCGTACTCCTGGATGTGCAGGCCGCGCAGCCAGGCCTCGCCGTCGGTGACGAGCGCGAAGGCGTCGTTGAGCGACACGTGCCCGGCGCGCAGGCTCTTGACCTCGGTGCCCTGCAGCGCGATGCCGGCCTCGTAGACGTCGAGGATCTGGTAGTCGTACTTCGCCTTGCGGTTGGTGGCGACGACCTTGCGTCGCTCCTCCGGGCGGTTGCTGCTGGCCTTGGCCGGCGCGCTCTTCGTCTTCGCCACAGCGTCCACCTCCCGTTCGTTCAGGTGCGTACGTACAACCGCAGGGTCACGTACCCCGTGGCCGTGGCGATCACCGCACCGACGACCACCAACACCGGTCCAACGTCACCGAGCACGTCGCTCATCCCGATCGGCGGGATCGTGTTGGCCAGCAGCCGTCCGGACAGCAGACGGTCGAGAAAGACGATCTTCGCGGCGACCAGCCCGGCCGTCGCGAGAACGGCCCCGACGACGCCGGTGACCACCGCCTCGATGAGGAACGGCACCTGCGTGTACCAGCGCGTGGCCCCGACGAGCCGCATGATCCCGACCTCGGTGCGGCGGGTGTAGGCCGAGAGCTGGATGGTGTTGGAGATCAGCAGCAGCGCAGCGACCGCCTGCACGATCGCCAGCACGAACGTCGCGTTGCGGACGTTGCCGAGGAACGAGAAGAGGTCGGCGACCGTGCTGCGCTGGTCGACGACGTTGCGCACCCCGGGCCGGCCGCTGTACTGCTGAACGATCTCCTCGCCCCGCAGCGGATCGGCCATCGTCACCCGCAGCGTCGCGGGCAGGCTCTGCGGCCGCACGAGCTGCAGGATCGACTGGCCGGCGTAGATGCGCTGGAAGCGGGCGAACGCGGCGTCGCGGCTCTCGTAGTCCACCGACCGCACCAGCGGGTTCGCCTCGAGGTCGCGACGCAGGTCGGTGCAGGCCGCGCCGGAGCAGTCGGGGTCGTCGGCGCTCGTCGGCTCGTCGAGCGCGACCTGGACGGCGATGAGCGAGTAGTAGAGGTCCTCGGTGCGGTCGATCGTGCGCACCGCGAGCAGGCCGGCGCCGAGCAGGCCGAGCGAGATGGCGGTGGTGATCACCATCGCGATCGACATCGTCAGGTTGCGCCGCAGGCCGATGAGCGCCTCGCGCCAGACGAACAGCATCAGCGGGAGGCCCCGTAGACGCCGCGGTGGTCGTCGCGCGCGAGCTTGCCGCCGGAGAGCTCGACGACCCGGCGCCGCATGCTGTCGACGATCTGGCGGTCGTGGGTGGCCATGAGCACGGTCGTGCCGGTGCGGTTGATCCGCTCGAGCAGCGTCGTGATGCCGGTGGCGGTCTCGGGGTCGAGGTTGCCGGTGGGCTCGTCGGCCAGGAGCACGAGCGGGCGGTTGACGAACGCGCGGGCGATCGCCACGCGCTGGGCCTCCCCGCCGGAGAGCTCCGAGGGCATCCGGTCGGCCTTGCCGCCGAGGTCGACCATGTCGAGCACCTCGGGCACCACCGTCCGGATCGTGTGGCGGGGCTTGCCGATCACCTCGAGGGCGAACGCGATGTTCTCCGCGACGGTCTTGTTCGGCAGCAGGCGGAAGTCCTGGAACACGCAGCCCATCCGCTGACGCAGGCGCGGTACCCGGCGGCTCGCCAGGCGCCCGACGTTCCAGTTCGCGACCCAGACCGTCCCGGTGCTCGGGACGTCCTCGCGGAGCAGCAGCCGCAGCAACGTCGACTTGCCCGACCCGGAGGGCCCGATGAGGAAGACGAACTCACCGCGCTCGACGTCCACCGTCACGTCGTCGAGGGCCGGCCGCGTGGAGGTCGGGTAGACCTTCGAGACGTTCTCCAGCCGGATCACGGCCGGGGATGTTACTGAGGGTGGACGATCACGCCGGTGCCTACCTCAGGCCGCGGTGTCGTTCTGCTTGCGCCAGCGGATGCCCGCGTCGAGGAACGCGTCGATGTAGCCGTCGAGCACCTGGCTGGTCTGCGACGTCTCCTGGTTGGTCCGCAGGTCCTTGACCATCTGGTACGGGTGCAGGACGTACGAGCGCATCTGGTTGCCCCAGCTCGAGCCGGAGTCCTTGAGCGAGTCGAGTAGCGCCTGCTCCTCCTGCCGGCGGCGCTCGAGGAGCTTCGCCTGCAGCACGCCCATCGCCGTGGCGCGGTTCTGGATCTGCGAGCGCTCGTTCTGGCAGGACACGACGATGCCGGTCGGCAGGTGCGTGATGCGCACGGCCGAGTCGGTCGTGTTGACGCCTTGCCCGCCCGGGCCCGACGAGCGGTACACGTCGATCCGCAGGTCCTTCTCGTCGATCTCGACGTGGTCGCTCTGCTCGACGACGGGCGCCACCTCGACGCCCGCGAAGCTCGTCTGGCGGCGGCCCTGGTTGTCGAACGGCGAGATGCGCACCAGCCGGTGCGTGCCCTGCTCGACGCTGAGGGTGCCGTAGGCGAAGGGGGCGCTGACCCGGAACGTGGCCGACTTGATGCCGGCCTCCTCGGCGTAGGAGGTGTCGTATACCTCCGTGGGGTAGCCGTGGCGCTCGGCCCAGCGCAGGTACATGCGCATGAGCATCTCGGCGAAGTCGGCGGCGTCGACGCCGCCCGCCTCGGCCCGCACCGTGACCAGGGCGTCGCGCTCGTCGTACTCGCCGGAGAGCAGCGTCCGCACCTCGAAGGCGTCGACGTCGGCCTTCAGCGAGGCCCGCTCGCCGTCGGCCTCGGTGCGCAGCTCGGTCGCGTCGGAGCCCTCGGACTCGTCGGCCATCTCGTAGAGCGTGCCGAGGTCGTCGAGCCGCGAACGGAGCGCCTCGGCCTTGCGCAGGTCCGCCTGCTTGTGCGTGAACGCGCTGGTCAGCTTCTGGGCCGTCTCGACGTCGTCCCACAGGTCGGGTGCGGCGACCTGCTGCTCGAGCTCGGCCACCTCACGCCGCAGACCGTCGAGGTCCATCGCCGCCTCGACGCTGTCCAGGGAGGCGGCGAGGTCCTTCAGCTCGGTCGCGGTCGAGTCGTCCACTCCCCCAGCGTAATCGCCCGGTGTGGCGCGATCCCCCGGCGTATCGAGAGCAGTGCTCTTGCTTCCTCATCCTCGCCGTGGCAACGTCGCTTGGTGAGAGCAGCGCTCTCGTTCTGGAGCACCGTTCACGGAGGAGATCGCCATGAGCCCCACGACCCTCGTCACCGGCGCGACGGGCGCCACCGGCGCCGCCGTGCTCGCCCCGCTCGACCGGCGCAGCGTGGCGCCGCGCGTGATGGTCCGGGACCCCGGCCAGGCCCACCGCTTCCCCGGCCGCGAGGTCGCGGTGGCGGACTTCGACGATCTCGCCGCCCTCGGGCGCGCCCTGGACGGTGTCGACGCGGCGTACCTGGTCACCCCGTCGTCCGAGCGGGCCGCGGAGCGCCAGACCCGGTTCGCGGACGCGGCCGTCGCCGCCGGGGTGCGGCGGCTCGTCGTGCTGTCGCAGTACGCCGCGCAGGCGGACTCGCCGGTGCGCTTCCTGCGCTGGCACGCCGAGGTGGAGGCGCACGTAGCGTCCCTGCCGGTCGAGGCCGTCGTCCTGCGACCGAACCTCTTCTTCCAGGGCCTGCTCGCCTTCGCGGGCCGGATCGCGGCGACCGGTCGGTTCGGGGCCCCGATCGGCGACGCGGCGGTGAGCGCGGTCGACGTGCGCGACATCGCCGCGGTGGCTGCCGCGTCACTGGTCGAGCCCGGACGTGCCGGCGCGACCTACACGCTCACCGGCCCGCGGGCGGTGACCCACCGCGAGATCGCGGAGGCCCTCACCGCCGCGACGGGCCGTCCGGTCGCGTTCGACGACGTGAGCCCACAGACGTTCGCGTCCGCGCTGCGGGAGCACCTGCCGGCGTGGCAGCTCGAGGGCCTCGTCGAGGACTACGCCCACTACGCCCGGGGCGAGGCCGCCGTGGTCGACCCGGCCGTCGAGGACGTCACCGGGCGCCCGGCGACCGACCTCGTCGACTTCGCCCGTGACCATGCCGCGGCGTTCGAGCAGGGGATCGTTACCGTTCCGTGACCTGTGCCCGCGGGTTCCACCAGCGTCTTCGGGCCCGTCGTTGTCGGGGGTCGGGGCTAGCGTCCTGTTCGTGAGCATCGACCAGGACGAGCGGCCCTCCGTGGCCGCGGTCCTGGACGGTTTGGGCCCCGGTCCGGAGCTCGACGCGGTGTTGGACGAGTTCTCGGCGGCGGCGTTGGCCGGGGAGGACCTGGCCGCCTATCTGCGGGCGTGTGCCCGGCAGCAGGCGCGCGCGGAGTCCCGGACGTTGACCGCGATGCACAACCTGGGTCGGGCCCGTGCCGGCTCCACCGAGCGCTTCTCCGGGGTGGACGAGTTCTCCGGCGACGAGGTCGCGGCGGTGCTGTGCTGGTCGCGGTCGATGGCCACCCGCAAGCTCGGGTTGGCCGACGATCTCGAGGTGCGGCTGCCGGCGGTGGGTGAGGCGGTCTGGGAGGGCCGACTCGATCTCGCCAGAGCGTCGCGGTTGTGTGAGTGGACCCGCGATGTGCCCGACGACCTGGCGCGCCACGTGGCCGAGGTGCTGCTGCCGGTGGCGGCGAGCATGCCCGTCGGGGAGCTGATCGACCGCATCGAGCAGGTCGTGATCGAGCTCGATCCCGGCTGGGCCGCCCGCCGCGAAGCCCGCGCCCGCCGCAACGGGCGGCTCATCCTCTCGGCCAACCCGTCCGGCACGGCGACCTTGTCGCTGGTGGATGTGGCGGCGACGTCGGGGTTGGCGATGCGCGACCGCGTGGACGCGCTGGCCGCCGCGGTGCGTTCACTCGGCGTCCTGACCCCGGTCGGCGTCCTGCGCAAGGAGGTGGCCGAGCGGCTGCTCGACGGGTCGCTGGCCGGCCTCGACGACCGCGCGGTGGCTGTCCTGCTGGCAGCGGAGTACCACGCCTCCGGCAACGATCCCGACGCCGACGACTCCGGTCCCGACGACTCCGGTCCCGACGACTCCGGTCCCGACGACTCCGGTCCCGACGACTCC
>NZ_BAABHO010000027.1:0-67680 GCF_039542135.1 Actinomycetospora chlora | reverse complement strand
CTCCGGTCCCGACGACCCGAGCGGCGAGCCGGGCGATGGCGGCCCGAACGGCGGCCCTGGCGCCGGCGGCCCTGGCGACGGCGGCCCTGGCGACGGCGGCCCTGGCGGTGACCCCACCGGCGCCGACCCGGCGTGCGCCGATCCCCTCGGCGGCGCGTCGGAGGGTGCCGACGGGTGCGCGAGTTCTGGTCAGGGGCTGCTCGATCTTCCGGGTCTTGCCGGGGAGCCGGAGCCGTTCCCGCGGCTGCTCGACGGGCCCGAGCCCGGATCGGGGCGGGTGCGGGCGGGGGTCGGGGAGGTGCGGCTGCGGCTCACCACCGCGCTGGGGCTCGATGACATTCCCGGCGCGGTGCCCGGCTACGGCACGGTCCTCGCCGCACACGCCCGCACGCTGGTGTCCCGTTACCGCCGCGGGGAGTGGCGGGTGGTGTGCACCGACGACCAGGGCCGCCTGCAGCACGTCCTGCTCGCCCGGCGACGACCACACCGGCCCCGACCGGGTCGGTCGGGGCAGCGGTGCCGGGCGATCGTCGAACTCCACGTTCCGACGACACTGCTCGCCGCCCTGACCCCGACCGGCCACGGCCGGTGGGCGGCGCTGCTGGTCGAGCTCCAGGCCAGGCTGGCCGAGCTCCCCCGCGCGGGCGGGCCCCCGGCTGCCACGGTCGCTGATCTGTACCGGCGGCGGCCGCGGGTGGAGATCGACCGCTGGACCCGGGTCCGCGACCGCTGCTGCGTCGCCCCCGCCTGCCGACGCCGCGCCCAGGCCTCGGATCTCGACCACACCCTCGACCACGCGTTCGGTGGGCCCAGCCTGGACTGGAACCTCGGCGTGCTCGACCGCCACCACCACCGCGCCAAACACCACGGCGGCTGGACGGTCCACCAACCCTCACCGGGCCACTTCCGGTGGCGCACCCGCGCCGGCATCGCCCACACCACGAGACCGAGAAAGATCCTCGTCGAGCCGGTCGCGCCGCGGCCCGCCGCCCGACCGCGCCCGCTGCCGGACGACGGGCCGGCGTGGACCGACGACGACCACCCCGACTGGCGCACCCGCTACCGACGCGCCGCCGGGCTCGCCGAGCCGACGGTCACCGCACCCGCCGTCCACCCCGCCGACGACCCGCCACCGTTCTGACCCCGACAGCGCTGCCGACACTCTCGCGAGATCGACGTGGAGAGCACCCCGGTGGCCCCTCTAGTGGGTGACCCCCTCGCCCTCCACGAACGCCTCGCGCTCGGCCGGCGTCCCCTCGCGCAGGGCGAGCACCGCGGCGAGGGTGATCACGCAGACGATCACCATGTACACCGAGACCGACAGCGAGGTGCCCGTCGCGCCGATCAGCGCCTGGGCCACGAGCGGGGCGAAGCCCCCGCCGAGGATCGCCCCGATCGCGTAGGCGAACGAGGCCCCGCTGTAGCGCACCGGCGCCGGGAAGAGCTCCGCGTAGGCCGCGGCCTGCGGCCCGTAGGTCAGCCCGAGGCCGACGCCGAGCCCGGCGACGGCGAGCAGCATCCAGGGCAGCGACGCCGTGTCGAGCAGCAGGAAGAAGGGGAACGACCAGACGATCAACGCGATCGTGCCGACGAGGTAGACCGGCCGGCGCCCGACCCGGTCGGACCACGCCCCGCTCCCGACGATGGCCACGCCCCAGACGACCGCGCCGACGATCCCGACGGCGAGCATCGTCGCGCTCGACTGCTTCAGCGTGCGGGTGCCGTAGGACGTGATGAAGGCGATCAGCAGGTAGCCGATCATGTTGTTGGCGATGAACAGCCCGATCGCGATCAGCAGGGCGCGCGGATGGTGGCGCAGCACCGCCGCCATCGGGGCCGAGCGGCGCTCCCGGTGCTCGCGGAGCCGGCTGAAGACCGGGCTCTCGCTGACGCGGGCCCGCACGAACAGCCCCACCCCGACCAGCAGGATCGACAGCAGGAACGGGATGCGCCAGCCCCAGGCGAGGAACTGCTCGCGGGTCGTCGCGGTCGAGGCGACGAGGAAGACGACGTTGGCGAGCACCAGCCCGAGCGGCACCCCGATCTGCGGGTAGGTGCCGAAGAAGCCGCGCCGTCCGGGCGGGGCGTGCTCGACGGCCATCAGCGCCGCGCCGCCCCACTCGCCGCCGGCCGAGAACCCCTGCAGCAGGCGCAGCGCGAGCAGCAGGATCGGGGCGGCGACACCGATGGCCGCGTACGTCGGGAGCAGGCCCACGCCGGTCGTCGCCAGACCCATGATCAGCAAGGTGGCGACGAGCATGCCCTTGCGGCCGAAACGGTCGCCGAGGTGGCCGGCGACGATGCCGCCGATCGGCCGCGCGACGAAGCTGACCCCGATCGTCGCGAAGGACGCCAGCAGCGCCGTCGTGGGGTCGAGCGCCGTGAAGAACAACGGGCCGAACACGAGCCCCGCCGCGCTGGCGTAGACGAAGAAGTCGTACCACTCGATCGTCGTGCCGACGAGGCTCGCCAGGGCCACCCGGCGCACCTCGGCCGGGGTGTGCTCGGGCGACGTCCCGGCTCGGCTCGGGCTCTGCGTCATCGCGGCTCCCTCGTGCTCGGCCCCCTGTGGGTGCGCCGGACGGTAGCCAGGCGCACCCACCGCGCGAAAGGGATCAACCGGCCGCGACCGGCTCGTACCGGCTGAACCGCCGCGTGAAGCGGGCCGTGCCCGACGTCAGTGCCCGCAGGTCGACCGCGTAGCGCAGGAGCGCCTGCTCGGGCACCTCGGCGCGGACGACGGTCGTGCCCGGCTCGCCCGGCTCGGTGCCCACGACCCGGCCGTGGCGCGAGGCGAGGTCGCCGAGCACCGTGCCGAGCTGCGCGTCCTCGACGGTCACCTCGACCTCGTAGAGCCGCTCCATGACGATCGTCCCGGCCGCCGCGACGGCCTCCTTGATCGCCAGCGACCCGGCGGTCTGGAACGCCTGGTCCGACGAGTCGACGCTGTGGGCCTTGCCGTCCACGAGCGTGACGCGCACGTCCACCACCGGGCGCCCCGGCGTCACCCCGGCCTCGAGCTGGGCGCGCACGCCCTTCTCGACACCCGGGATGTAGGCCCGCGGGATGACCCCGCCGACGATCCTGTCGACGAACTCCACCCCCGAGCCCCGGGGCAGCGGCTCGATCTCGATGCGGCACACCGCGAACTGGCCGTGCCCGCCGGACTGCTTGACGTGCCGGCCGAGCCCGGACGCCGGCCCGGCGACGGTCTCCCGCTCCGGGACGGCCACGTCGGTGACCTCGACGGTCGCGCCCGCGGCCCGCAGCCGGGCGAGCACCACGTCGGCGTGGGCCTCGCCCGTGCACCACAGCACGATCTGGTGGGTCTCCTCGTTGCGCTCCACGCGCAGGGTGGTCTCGGTGGCCGACAACCGCGCCAGGCCGCGCGCCATCGCGTCCTGGGCCGAGCGGTCGGCCGCCGTGACCGCCACCGGCAGCAGCGCCTCGGGGATCTCCCAGCCGTCGAGACCGACCGGGTCCTCCGCCCCGCACAGCGTGTCCCCGGTGGCGACCGCCCCGAGCCGCGTCAACGCGCAGACGTCACCCGCGACGCACCACGGCACCTCGCGCAGGGTCGCGCCCAGCGGGGCGTAGACGCGGTTGACGCGCACACCCTCGCGGGCGCCCTCCCCCGTCGGGTCCTCCCCGTCGCGGGGCGACGGCACCCGCAACGGGTCGCCGCAGACGGTCAGGGTGGTGTCGGGGGTGAGCCGCCCGGAGAACACGCGCACGAGCGAGACGCGGCTGCCCTGCGCGTCGGTGCCGGTGTGCAGCACCTCGGCCACCAGCGGGCCGTCCGGGTCGGGCGGGACGGGGTCGTGGCCCGCGCCGTCGGGGGCGTGGGCTGGGAGCGGCGTGTGCGCCGTCGGCGGCGGGACGGCGTCGACGACGAGGTCGAGCAGCGCGTCCAGCCCGGCCCCGGCCGGCGCGCACACGCCGACCACGGGGATGAGCGAGCGCCGGGCCACGGCGGTCGCGAGGTCGGCGCGCAGGGCGTCGAGCGGCACCGCCTCGCCGCCGATCCAGGACTCGAGCAGGGCCTCGTCCTCGCTCTGCTCGATGAGGGTCTCGACCAGCTCGCGGCGCAGGTCGTCCGGCTCCTCGGCCGTCGGGTCGTCGCCCGCCAGCAGCGGGTGCACGGTGACCGACCCGTCGGCGCCGCGCTCCGAGGTCGTCACGGGGACGAGCACCTCGCCCGACCCGGCGGCCACCTCGCGGCACGTGGCGAGCGCGGCGTCCACGTCGGCGCGGGCGTGGTCGAGGCGGCTGAGCACCAGGACGGCCGGCAGGCCCGCGCGGCGGCACTCGGCGAGCAGCGCCGAGGTCGGGGCGGCGGCGCCGTCGGCGGCGTCGGCCGTCCCCACCACGAACAGCACGGCGTCGGCCGCGCGCAGGCCGGCGCGGACCTCGCCGAGGAAGTCGGGACAGCCCGGGGTGTCGATCAGGTTGACTTTGACGTCGCGGTGCACCAGCGAGGCGACCGACGGGGCCACCGACCGCTGCTGGCGGCGGGCGTCCGGATCGTGGTCGGTGACGGTGGTGCCCGCGGCGACGGAGCCGGCCCGCGGGATCGCGCCCGCCGCGGCCAGGAGCTCCTCGACCAGCGTCGTCTTGCCCGCCGCCATCGGTCCGACGACGGCGACCGAGCGCACGGCGGCCGGGTCGTCCGGCGCGAGCTCCTCCGCACGCCCGCCCCGACCTCTCCGGGTGTTGTCGGCCTTTCCCATGACGACCACCTCGCAGATCCCGACCCGTCGTCGCGTCGACACCCTCAGTCCACCGGAGTGACCGAGATCACGACAAGGGGTCGGGCCCGACGAGCTGTCACACCTGCGCGACGCCGCCGTCGACGGCGAGCACGGAGCCGTTGACGTAGCTCGAGGCGTCCGAGGCCAGGAACAGGGCGGCGGCCGCCATCTCCTCGGGGGTGCCGTGCCGGCCCAGCGGGATCGTCTCCTCGGCCTGCGCGCGGACCTCCGCGGGGACGAGGTCGAGCAGCCCCGGTGTCGGGACCATGCCCGGCGCGAGCACGTTGACCCGGAAACCGTACCGGCGGGAGCTGTGGGCCCAGCCGCGGACGAGGTGGTGCACCGCGGCCTTCGTCGCCGCGTAGATCTCGAGGCCGGGCTGCGGCCGGGTCGCGGCGGTCGAGCCGGTGACGATGATCGATGCCCCGGACCGCAGCAGCGGCAGCGCCTCCTGGACGGTGAAGACCGTGCCCTTGACGTTGGTGGCGAACTGGGCGTCGACCTGCTCCTCGGTCACCGCGCCGAACGCGGCGTCGACCCCGATCCCGGCGTTGGCGACCACGACGTCGACGTGACCGGCCTGCTCGCGGACCGTCGCGTAGAGGGCCTCGAGGTCGGCACGCACGGCGACGTCGCAGACCACGGCGGTCACGTCCTCGCCGAGCTCGGCGACCGCGGCGTCGAGCGCCTCCTTCCGGCGACCGGTGACGAACACCGTCGCGCCCTCGTCACGGAAGGCCCGCGCGATCGCGAGCCCGATCCCGCTGCTGCCGCCGGTGACGACCGCGACCCTGTCCGCGAGGACGGGCATGCCGTCCACCTCCTCGTGTTCTTGACTGTTACGTCCAGAACACCCTGACCGATCTGGACCGCTCGGTCAACATCTCGTATGGTCAGGGGGTGCCGCGGCCCCGGGAGTTCGACGAGGAGCGCGTCGTCCTCGCCGTCCGCGACGCGTTCTGGGACCGGGGCTACGCGGCGACGTCGATGGACGACCTGTTGCGCGCCAGCGGGCTGGGCAAGGGCAGCCTCTACGGCGCCTTCGGGGACAAGCACCGGCTGTTCCTGCGGGTCCTGCGCGACTACGACGACGCGAACCTGCGCGGGCTGCGCGAGCGCCTGGAGTCCGCGCCCCGCGGGGTCGACCTGGTGCACGAGTTCGTGCTCGGCGTGGCCGGCGACCCGACCGGGGCCGCTGCCCGCCGCGGCTGCCTGCTGGCCAACAGCACCGCCGAGCTCGCCACCAGCACCCCGGACGTCGCGGCCGAGGCCCGCCGCAGCTACGACGCGATCACCGCGATCCTCACCGAGGCCCTCGAGCGCGCCCAGCGCGAGGGCGACGTCGACCCCGGGGCCGACGCCGCGGAGACCGCCCGCGCGGTGCTCGCCGCCCAGCTCGGGCTCGTGGCGCTCGGCCGCACCGGGATGGACCTCGCGGAGCTCACCACCGTGGCGCGGTCGGCCCTGGCGCGGTTGCTGCCGGCGCCGGTGCCGCGCTAGCCGATGGTGAGGGCCGCGAGCCGCTCGCGGTGCTCGTCGGCCGAGCCGAACAGCGGGGCGCGGCGGCGGGCGCGCTTGTAGAAGAAGTGCGCCTCGTGCTCCCAGGTGAAGCCGATGCCGCCGAAGAACTGGATCATCGCGCCGGTGGCGGCCCACGCCGCGTCGGCGGCCTTGGCCTTGGCCACCGCGACCGCGACGTCCTTCCCGGGATCATCGGTGTCCAGGGCGTTGGCCGCGAACAGCACGGCGTGCTCGGCCATCGTCACGCCGACGTGCAGGTCGGCCATCGTGTGCTTGATCGCCTGGAACGAGCCGACGGGCACGCCGAACTGCTTGCGGTCGCGGTCGTAGTCGACGGTGCGGGCGAGCGCCTCCCGGGCGACGCCGACGAGGTCGGCCGCCTGCAGCACCGCGCCGCGGGCCATCAGCGCCGCGACGGCGTCGGCCCCGGCGAGGGTCCCGCCGGTCAGGGCCTCGGCCGGGGTGTCGGACAGCTCGACGGCGCCGACGCGCGCGGTGCCGTCGTAGGTGTGCTGGTCGCGCACCGCCAGCCCCTGCGCCCCCGCCTCGACGAGGTACAGCCCGGGCGTGCCCTGCGCGTCCGTCGCGGCGACCACGACGAGACCCGCGACGGCCGGGTAGTCCACCGGCGACGCCGTACCGGAGAGCCGTTCGCCGGAGGCGTCGACGGTGATGCCCCGCCCGTCCCAGGTGCCGGCCTCGCCGCGCAGCGCGACGGTGCCGACGGTCTCGCCGGCGGCGAGGCCGGGCAGCCGGGCGGCCTGCTGCTCGGGCGAGCCGGCGAGGCGCAGCGCCTCGGCGGCGAGCACCGAGGTGGTCCAGGGCCCGGGCGCGACGGCCCGGCCCAGCTCGCGGGCGATGACCTGGGCGTCGAGCAGCCCCAGGCCCAGGCCGTCCTGCTCCTCGGGCACGAGGACGGCGAGGGCGCCCTGGTCGGCGAGGCCTTTCCACAGCGTGAGCGGGTGGCCGTCGCCGTCGGGGTCCTCGACGACGGCGCGCACGGCGTCGAGGTCGAAGCGGTCGGCGACGAACTCCCGGACGGTCGCGGCGAAGGCCTGCTGTTCGTCGGTGAGCGCGAAGAACACGGGACGGGCTCCCTAGCGGGGCAGGCCGAGCACGCGCTCGGCGACGATGTTGCGCTGGACCTGGGACGAGCCGCCCCAGATGGTGACCGAGCGCGACCACATGGCCTGGTGCTGGAACGGGGTGAGGTCGACGTCCGGGCGGGGCGCGGCGAGCGACGCCTCCGGGCCCAGGACGTCGTCGAACGCCTCCCAGAGGTCCTGGAACGTCTCCGACCACTGCAGCTTGGTCATCGACGACTCCGCGCCGAGGTCCCGGCCCTGCTCGACCTGGGTGAGGATGTGCATCGCGTGGTAGCGCAGGCACTCGAGCTCGACGAGGCAGTGCGCCAGCTTCTGGCGGGCCACCGGGTCGTCCGAGCGCCCGAAGCGCCGGGCCTGCTCGACGATCTCGTCGTACTGCCGGCGGAACTCGGTGTACTGCCCGACACCGGAGGCGCCGCGCTCGAACGAGAGGAGCAGCATCGCCGTGCGCCAGCCCTGGCCGATCTCGCCCAGGCAGTCCTTGGCCGGCACGCGGGCGTCGGTGAAGAACACCTCGCCGAACTCGCTGGCGCCGCTCATCTGCTTGAGCGGGCGGGCCTCGACGCCGGGCTGGTCCATGTCGATGAGCAGCATCGACAGGCCCTTGTGCCGCTCCGAGCCGGGCTCGGTGCGGACGATCGTGAAGATCTTGTCGCCGTGCATGGCGTTCGTGGTCCAGATCTTCTGGCCGTTGACCACGAAGTCGTCGCCGTCGCGCACGCCGCGCGTGGCCACCGCCGCGAGGTCGGACCCGGCGCCGGGCTCGGAGAAGCCCTGGCACCAGATGACCTCGTTGCGCAGCATCGGGCCGATGATCTCGGCCTTCTGCTCCGGGGTGCCGATCGCCATGATCGTCGGCGCGAGGAAGGTCAGGCCGAGGACGTTGACGGTCTGGGGCGCGCGGGCGCGCACCATCTCCTCGTCGTAGATCGCCTTCATGCCCGGCGTGCCGCCGCGGCCGCCGTACTCGGTCGGCCACTCGATGCCCGAGAAGCCCGCCGCGGTCTTCGACGCCTCCCAGTCGCGGCGCAGCCGGAACGACTCGTCGTCGTCGATCGAGCGCCAGAAGCCCGGCTCGGTCCACTCCTGCGGGATGTTCGCCGCGAGCCAGTTCCGCAGCTCGGTGCGGAACTCCTCCTCCTCGGCGGTGTAGCTCAGGTCCACGGGCGACACCCTGGCACGGCGGTCCGACCTCCGCAGCCGGGACTACCCGCCGGTAGGGGCCGGACCGCAGGAGACGACGCGGCGGTCCACCTTGAGGGCCAGGATGCGCCGCGCGCTCTCGGTGACGCGGTCGGCGAAGGCCGGGTCGGTCCGGGACCGCGCGACCAGCGCCTCGACCATCGGCCCGACGTCGGTCGCCTTGACGGTCAGCACCTGGTCGCCGCCCGCGGCGACGAACCGCACGGCCCGCTGGCCCACCGACACGTCGTCCACCGCGGCCGCCGCGCCCACGTCGTCGGTGGTGACGACGCCGGTGAAGCCCAGGCGCCCCCGCAGCAGGTCGGTGACGACGGCGCGGGAGAACAGGGCGCGGTTGTCGGGGTCGATCCGCGCGTAGACCGCCGAGGACATCATCACCACGGGCGCGCCCGCGGCGATGCCCGCGCGGAAGGACCCGAGCGCCGGGTCGTCGACGGTGGTGACGTCGTCGGCGGCCCCGGCGAAGTCGGTGTTCTCGCGCACCCGGCCCAGCCCCGGGAAGTGCTTGAGCGTCGTCGCGACCCCGCCGTCGGCCATGCCCCCGACGAACGCGGTGACGGCCTGCCCGACGCGCTCGGGGTCGGTGCCGTAGCCGCGCCCGAGCGCGCCGACGGGCTCGTTGGCCTCCCCGAGGTCGGGGTCGACGACGTCGGCGACCGGCGCGAGGTCGAGCGTCACGCCGGCGTCCGCCATCGGCCGGGCCCAGCCCCGCGCGTCGGCCCGCAGGCCGGCGACGTCGCGGCCCTGGTTCGCGGCCGAGGGCATGCGGGCGAAGCCGGCGCCCGCGAGGTCCTGGACGCGCCCGCCCTCCTGGTCGACCGCGACGGTCACCGGGGTGCGGGCGGCCTGCTGGATCGCCCGCACGGTGGCCGTGACCTGCGCGGCCGAGGCCTCGCCGCCCGCCGCGTCGGTGAGGATCACCCCGCCCGCGCCCTGGGCGAGCGCCGCGCGCCCGGCCGCGGTCAGCCCGTCCGCGGGCACCCCGGCCATGATCAGCTGGGCGGCCCGGGCACGGGTGTCGAGCCCGGCCAGGACCTGGTCCACGCACGCCGCGGCCGGGTCGGCGGGCTGCGCCGGCGGACCCGACGGCCCCGGTGGCACGGCGGAGCGGGCGCTCGGGGTGCCGGCGGCCGAGGGGGCGGGCGGCGGCGCCTCCTGCCCGCACGCCGCGGCGCCGAGGGCCAGCACCGCCGCGACGAGGGCGACGGTCAGGCGGCGGCGCGGGGACGCGGGGAGCGGGGACGGGGCGGGGGACATCGGGGCGCGATTCTGCCCGACGCGCGAGGATGGTCCGCGATGACCGCCACACGCCAGACCCGCACGCTGCACGGCGCCCGCATGTCCTACGTGGAGGCCTGCCCGGACGCGGTCCGCGACGAAGGGGCCGACGGCGAGCCCGAGGTGGTCGTGCTCGTCCACGGCATCGCCGGCAGCGCCGACACGTGGACCCCGGTGCTCGAGGCGTTCGAGCGCTCCGGCTGCGACCGGCTGCTGCTCGCCCCCGAGCTGCTGGGCCACGGCGAGTCCGCCGGCGTCGGCGGGGACTACTCGCTGGGCGCCTACGCCAACGGCCTGCGCGACCTGCTCGCGGTGCTGGGCCACCGCCGGGTCACGCTGGTAGGGCACTCGCTCGGCGGCGGGGTGGCGATGCAGTTCGCCTACCAGTTCCCGGAGATGTGCTCCCGGCTCGTGCTCGTCTCGTCCGGGGGCCTCGGGCGCGGGGTGAGCCCCCTGCTGCGCCTGGCGTCGCTGCCGGGCTCCGAGTGGGTGCTGCCGGTGCTCGCGTCGACGGGCGTGCTCGGCCTCGGGGTGCGCGCCCTGCGGACGGCCGCGGCCCTACCGGGGTTCACCGCGGAGTCCGTGTCGCTGCGCGAGACGGCCCGCCACGCGGCGTCGCTCACCGAGCGCGCGCACCTCGACGCGTTCGTCGACACCGTCCGCGCCGTCATCGGACCGGGCGGTCAGCGCGTCAGCGGCACCGACCGGCTCTACCTCACCGAGGGCCTGCCGACGATGGTCGTGTGGGGCGCGCGCGACCCGGTGATCCCGGTCGGGCACGCCCGGCGGGCCGGGACGCTCATCCCCCACGCCCGCCTGGAGCTCTTCGACCGCGCCGGGCACTTCCCGCACTGCGACGAGCCGGACCGCTTCGCCGCCCTGCTCACCGAGTTCTGCGACGCGACGGCGCCTGCGGACCTCGACGTCACGAGCATCGGGCCGCGGGTGGCCTCCCGCGGCGCCTGAGCGCTACGCGTCCTCGGGGTGACGGCACTGGTAGGCCATCGCCGGCGGCAGGTTGCGCCACACCGTCGGGGTGACGACGACCTCGGCGAAGGCCTCCTCCAGCACGCCCCGGAAGCGGCGCTGGGTCGGGAAGCTGCGGACGTGGCTGTAGGCGAACGTCGTGAACGGGGCGCCGGGGGCGAGGACCTTCGTGACCTGCTCGATGATCCCGCGCTGCGCCGACTCGGGGAACAGCGTCCACGGCAGCCCGCTGATGATCGCGTCGGCCCGGTCGACCCCGGCGTCGGCGAGCAGCTTCTGCAGGTCGGCCGCGTCGCCCTGCAGGACCTCGAGCCACGGCCGGGTGCGCCGCAGGTGGGTCACCATGCCGGGGTCGAGCTCGACCGCGAGGTGGCGGGCGCCCGGGGGCAGCCGCCGGCGCAGGGCGGCGCTCACGACGCCGGTGCCCGGCCCGAGCTCCACGACCACCGGCGCTCCCTCGGCGGGGGCCACCGACGCGAGGAGGTCGGACAGGGCCCGCCCGCTGGGCGCCACCGCCCCGATGACGGCGGGCGCGCGCAGCGCCGAGGTCATGAACGTGACGAGGTCGCGCACGGGACTCACGACCGACACAGTGGCAGCTCCCCGGGCGGGTCGCCCACTCGGGAGCCCCGCCCCGACCGCCGCCGTGACGCGGGACTCAGCCGGCCGCTCAGCCCACGCGCAGCGGTGACTCGATCAGCCCATCGACGACGCGCATGAGGATGAAGGTCACCAGCAACAGGATCATGATCGACAGGTCGAGGCTGATGTTGCCGATGCGCACCGACGGGATGAGGCGCCGCAGCAGCCGGACCGGCGGGTCGGTCACCATGAACAGCACCTCGAGCCCGGCGGCGGTCGCGCCGACGGGCCGCCAGTCGCGGGCGAAGCTGCGCACGATCTCGACCACGAGCCGCCCCACGACGAACAACCACAGCAGGAACAGCGCGTAGTACACGACGAGCCAGACCGCGTCCATGGTGTCCAGAGTGCCTGATCCTCCGTGTGGTGCGGTGCAGCACCCGGGCCCCGCCCAGCGGGTCGGCTCCCGCGCGCCTGCCGTATTGGCTACGGTCGACGGTCGCTGCCGGGAACACGGGATGGAGGTCAGGTGGTCGTCCTGGTGCCCGTCGACGAACGGCTGACGGGCCCCGGCGCCCCCGGTCTCGCGGCGGTCCGCACGCTGGGTGTGGAGCCGCTGGTCGAGGCCGTGCTGCGCTCGGAGGCCGACACCCCCGCGTGCCCGGGTCCCGCGGCGACGCCGGGGCAGCCACGCACGTTCCTCGCGGTCGACCCGCGCGACCACCAGGTGGTCGGCACCTGCGGATTCCAGGGCCCGGTGCGCGCCGGCCGCATCGAGATCGCCTTCTGGACGTTCCCGCCGTTCGAGGGGCGGGGCTGGGCCACCTCGATGACGCGCGCGCTCGTCGCCCGCGCCTTCGCCGATCCCGACGTGCAGACGGTCGTCGCCCACACCCTGCCCGAGCGCTCCCCCGCCGCGAGCGTGCTGACCGCGAACGGGCTCGTGCGGGTGCAGTCGCGGCGGCGTGACGAGTCCGGCAAGCGCGGGCGGGTGTGGCGCTGGGAGGCCCACCGGCCCAGCCGGGCGAACGAGCCCGGCCTCGGGGCCTGACCGCCGCGTGATCCTGCACCTCTGTACCGCGGCCGAGCTCGCGGCCGCCCGGGCCGACGGTGCGCGTCGGCCGCCGTCGCTCGACGAGGTCGGGTTCGTGCACTGCTCCGACCCCGGCACCGTCCACCTGCCCGCGTCGCGCCTGTTCGCCGGGCGCACGGACGTCGTCGCGCTCGTGGTGGACACCGCCCGGCTGGACGTCCCCGTGCGGTGGGAGCCCGGCGTGGGCCCGGAGGGCACCGAGGACCCGCGCGGCCCGTGGTTCCCGCACGTCTACGGCCCGCTGCCCCTCGACGCCGTCGTGGCCGTGCACCCGCTCGTGCCCGGGCCGGACGGGACGTTCCGGCCGCCGGAGCTCGCATGAGGCCACCCGCCGCTTCGGAGGGATCACAACAACGGCCCCCGGGAGCGTGTCCCGGGGGCCGTCGATCTCGCAGTAGCGGGGACAGGATTCGAACCTGTGACCTCTGGGTTATGAGCCCAGCGAGCTACCGAGCTGCTCCACCCCGCGCCGTGCCCGTGGCCCTGGGCTGGGGATCCCGGCGACTCGCACCGGTGTCGTAGCGGGGACAGGATTCGAACCTGTGACCTCTGGGTTATGAGCCCAGCGAGCTACCGAGCTGCTCCACCCCGCGCTGCGTTGTGTCCCGAACTCTACAACCCCGGGGGGTGGGCCTCCGTGCCCACCCCCCTCCGGGGTCGGTCCAGGGTCGGTCCGGGCTCAGCCCCCGGTACCGGCGGCCGCGCCGGCCGGTGTGGTCGGCGTCGCCGGCGCCGCGCCGGTGGCCGAGCGGAACTGCGCGATGGCGGCGTCGAGGGCCGCCTCGGCGTCCCCGATACCCCGGAAGTCCCGGGCCGCCTGGGCCGAGGAGAGCCGGTCGAGGGCGTCGTTCATCGCCGTCACCGCGGCGGAGAGCTGCGGGCTCAGCGTCTGCCCGGCCTGCCCCGTGGGCAGCGGCCCGCCGCCGGTGTTGGCGCCCGGCGCGGGCGTCGGCGACGCCTGCGAGGGCCCCAGGCCCGGCACGCTGAGGCCCGGGGGCAGCGGCACGCCCTGGAACGCGGCCTGCAGCGCGCCCTGCAGCGTCGGCGCGTAGCCGATGTCGCCGTTGTTGAAGCGGGCGATGACACCGAACAGCTGCGGGAACGAGGTCTGGGCGTTGCGTTCGACGTAGATCGGTTCCACGTAGAGCAGCCCGCCGGCCACCGGCAGCGTCAGCAGGTTGCCGTACTGCACCTGGACCGGCGTGCCCGACTGCCGCAGCGTGAACAGCCCGCCGTTGACCGACTGGCTGGTCAGCAGCTCGGCCTGGACCTGCTGCGGACCCTGCGGCCCGCGTTGGTCGCCGGTGAGCTGGGCGGGGAGCTCGAGCACGGTCATCTGCCCGTAGTTCTCCGGTTCCGAGCTCACCGACAGGTACGCCGACAGGTTCGGTCGCGAGAGGGCGAGCAGCGTGCTCGTCATCTGGAACTGGGTGTCCGGCGCGGCCCCCGGCCGCGGGTCGCCCGCGAGCAGGTAGTACGGCGGGATCGCCGCGTTGGCCTCGCGCGTCGGGTCCTCGGGGACGGTCCAGAAGTTCTGCGTCGAGAAGAAGTCGCGCGGGTTCTCGACGTGGTAGCGCGTGAGCAGGTCACGCTGGACCTTGAAGATGTCCTCGGGGTACCGGAAGTGCGCCCGCAGGCTCTCCGGGATGTCCGCCGACGGCTGCACGACGCCCGGGAAGACGCCCATCCACGTCTTGAGCACCGGGTCCTGGTCGTCGACCGCGTACAGCCGCACCTCGCCGCTGTAGGCGTCGACCGTGGCCTTCACCGAGTTGCGCATGTAGCCCACCGAGCCCGCCGCGGACGCGGGCCGCAGCGAGTCGTCGGTCGCCTGGCCGAGGTCGACCTGCTGGGCGTACGGGTAGCGCGGCAGCGTCGTGTAGCCGTCGATGATCCACTGCAGACGCCCGTCGACGACGGCCGGATAGGGGTCGACGTCGGTGCGCAGCCACGGCGCGACCTTCTCGACGCGCTCGACCGGCGTGCGGTTGTAGAGGATCCGCGAGTCCGAGCCGATCTGGCCGTTGAACAGGATGTTCCGCTCGCCGTAGGCCGCGGCGAAGACCAGGCGCGAGGCCCAGTTGCCCAGCGGCACGCCGCCGGGGCCGGTGTAGGCCGACGCCGGGCGGCCCGGGCCGTCGAACTCCCGCGGCGTCGAGCCGGGATTCCCGCCGACGATCGCGTAGTCGTCGCTGCTCCCGAGGAACTCGCCGTAGTAGATGCGCGCGCCGTCGGGGCTCAAGCCGAACGGGCCGGGGTTGCTCGAGTCGCTGACGTCGAAGGCCGGCAGCCCGCCCTGGCTCGCCTCGGCGTTGCTGGGGACGTTGACGCGGTCCGCCGGCGCCGACACCAGGCCCTGGCCGTGGGTGTAGACGAGGTGGCGGTTGATCCAGTCCTGCTGGTTGCCGATGAGGGCGTCCGGGTTGATCTCGCGCGCGGCCAGCACGAAGTCCTGGCGCTGGCCGCCGACGTTGTAGCGGTCGATGTCGAGCAGCGGCGAGAACGCGTAGAAGTTGGTCAGCTGCTGCTGGACGGCGAAGGTCCGGTTGAGCCGCGACGGGTCCTGGATGCGGATGTTGTTCAGCGTCGCCTGGCTGTTGGCCACGTCCTGCGGCGGCACGGCGGCGTTGCCGGCGGCCGTCGCCACCTGCGGGGCGTACGGCACGGTCGTGACGTTGCCGAGGTTGAACGCCTGCCGCGTCGCCGCGATGTTGCGGGAGATCGACTCGGCCTCGCGGTCGATGGCGTTGGGGCGCACCGAGAACTGCTCGAGCACCGCGGGCCACGCCGCGCCGACCAGCACGCTCGAGAGCACGAGCAGCGCCAGCGCGATCGCCGGGATCTGCAGGTTGCGCAACACCACCGCGGAGAAGAACGCGGCGGCGCAGATCACCGCGATGATCAGCAGGATCAGCTTGGCCGGCATCGCGGCGTTGAGGTCGGTGTAGGTGGCGCCGAAGAAGTTGGCGCCGCCCTCGGCGGCCTTGCGGTCGCTGAAGAGCAGCTCGTAGCGGTCGAAGAAGTACGCCACCGCCTTGAGCAGCACGAACGTGCCGGCCAGCACCGCGAGGTGGGCCCGCGCGGCCGGGGCGACCGCGCCGCTGCGGCCGGCGAGGCGGATGCCGCCGAACAGGTAGTGCGCGATGAGCGCCGCGATGAAGCTGACCGCGATCGCCACGAACAGCCAGCTCAGCAGCCACCGGTAGAAGGGCAGCTGGAAGACGTAGAACGAGATGTCGTGCCCGAACACCGGGTCCTGCACGCCGAACGGCGTCGAGTGCAGGAACAGCTGCACCGTCTGCCAGTCGGCCTGCGCGGACAGCCCGGCGATGAGCGCCACCACGGCGGGGATGCCGATGGCGAACCAGCGCGGCCGCGACAGCACGACCGTGCGGTAGCGCGCCACCGGGTCCTCCGACGCCGCGCCCGCGACGGGCACGAACACGGGGCGCACGCGGTAGGCGATGACGAGGTTCAGCGCGAGCAGCCCGCCCATGAGGACGGCCGCGACGGCGAACTGCAGGACCCGGGTCCACAGGATCGTCGTGAAGACGCCGCGGAAGCCGACCTCGCCGAACCAGGCCCAGTCGACGTAGACGTCGACCAGGCGGGCCCCGCCGAGCAGCACGACGAGCGCCACCGCGCCGACGATCAGCAGCGTCTTCGTCCGTCGCGACAGCTGGGGGGTCGCCGTCGGGGGCCGGTTGGCCACGGGGTCACTCTCCTGGATCGAAGCTGGTCACGCGCCCGCCGGACGCACCGGAACGGACGTGTGCGGAGGCCACTCTACGAACACGGTGTGGGGTCGCCGTGGCCCGAGGTGTCCGGTTCGGTCCGTGCCCTGCTCCACGGGGGCTCCACGGGGGTGCGCGTCAGCACGGGGTGGGCGTGCGGCCGTCCCGGACGGCCTGCAGCGCGGCGATGCCCTCCGACAGCGTCCCGACGCGGGCGAGCTCGAGACCGGCGGGCGCGGCCCCCACCGCCTCGGCGCAGTTGCCGGCGGGCACGAGGAACACCTGCGCGCCGTCCTTGCGCGCGGCGTCCATCTTGAAGCGGATGCCGCCGATGTCCCCGACGCGGCCGGTGGCGTCGATCGTGCCGGTCCCGGCGACGACGTGGCCGCCGGTCAGGTCGCCCGGGGTGAGCTTGTCGACGATCGCCGACGCGAAGATCAGCCCGGCCGACGGGCCGCCGATGTCGCCGAGGCTGATGTGCACGTCCACCGGGGAGTCGACGATGTTGGTCGGCGTGACGCCGAGGAAGCCGCGCGGGTCGCCGTCGGGGCGGGCGGCGGCCACGATCGCGACGTCGGTGGGCGGGCCCGGCGACCCGAGCGGGCCGCGCTGCACGGTCACCGTGACGGTCTGGCCGGGGCGGGTCGGCGCCAGGGCGTCGACGACCTCCTGCGGCGTCGTCACCGGCCGGCCGTCCACGGCGACGATGCGGTCACCGGGGGCCAGGCGCCCCGCCGAGGGCGAGTTGTCGAGCACGGAGCCGACCTGCACCGCGGTCGGGTAGCCGAGGTAGCGCAGCGCGGCCGCCTCGGCGTCGGTCTCGGACTGCGCGAACTGGCGGGTGTTCTCCTGGTCGACCTGCTCGCTGGAGCGCCCGGGCGGGTAGACCGACTCGCGCGGCAGCACCTGCTCGTCGCCCGAGGCCCACATGGCCATCGCGCCGAACAGCGTCACCTGCGTGGTGACCGCGACCGTCGTCATCCGCAGCTGCCCGGTGGTCGGGTAGACCGGCGCGGGGCCGCTGACGTCGACGACCGTGCGCCCGTCCTGCGTGCCGAGCACGTCGAACGTCGGGCCGTCCCCGAGCGCGACGAAGGGCACGCGCACGGTCGCGCCCAGCAGACCCAGGACGCCGGCCAGCACGAGTCCGAGCGCCAGCGTCGCGCGCAACCGGGTCACGGCGGAACAGGGTAGTGATCGGGCGCGTGGGCGCCGTGCGGGGAGGCGGGTCGGTCCTTTCTGGGAAGTTCCTGGGTGTTCGCCGTGAGCGTGGTCCCGGCGGCCGCTCGCGCCACCGATCAGCGCGGGGGCCGCGTACCGTCGGCACCATGAGTGACCTGCCCTTCGGCTTCGGTCCGTCCGACGACGACGAGTCCCGCCGCTCCGGCTCCGGTGACTCCGGCGGCTCCGGGTCCGGTGGTCCGGGCGGGATGCCGCCCGGCTTCGGCTTCGGGCTGCCCGGCATGGGCGGCCTGCCCGGCGGCGCCGGGGGTGCCGGCGGCTTCGACATGGGCCAGCTCGGCCAGATGCTCACGCAGCTCGGGCAGATGCTGTCCCAGTCGTCCGGCCCGGGCGCCCAGGGGCCGGTGAACTACAAGCTCGCCGCGCAGATGGCCCACCAGCAGCTCGGCGACGCCGGCACGAAGGCCCCGTCCGGCGAGCAGCAGCGCGCCGCCGAGGAGTCCGTGCGCCTCGCCGAGCTGTGGCTCGAGGACGCGACGACGCTGCCGTCGGGCGCCTCGCAGGTCGCCGTGTGGTCGCCCGCGCAGTGGATCGACACGACGATGCCCACCTGGCAGCGCCTCTGCGACCCGGTGGCCCAGCGCGTCGCCGGGGCGTGGGTCGAGGGCCTGCCCGAGGAGGCCCGCCAGATGGCCGGCCCCATGCTGGGCATGATCTCGCAGGTCGGCGGCATGGCCTTCGGCTCGCAGCTCGGCCAGGGCCTCGCGCAGCTGGCCAAGGAGGTCCTGACCTCCTCGGACGTCGGGCTGCCGCTCGGCCCGGAGGGCACCGCGGCGCTCCTGCCCGCCGCGATCGCCACGTTCACCGAGGGCCTCGACCGCCCGGCGGGCGAGGTGCTCGTCTTCCTCGCCGCCCGCGAGGCGGCGCACCAGCGGCTGTTCGGCCACGTGCCCTGGCTGCGCCAGCGCCTGCTCGCCACCGTCGAGGAGTTCGCGCGCGGCATCTCGATCGACACCTCGCGGATGGAGGAGCTGGCCCGCGAGGTCGACCCCACCAACCCGGCGTCCCTGCAGGAGCTCATGAGCTCGGGGATGTTCGAGCCGCAGACCACGGAGACGCAGAAGGCCGCGCTGCGCCGCCTCGAGACGCTGCTCGCGCTGGTCGAGGGCTGGGTCGACGTCGTCGTCGCCGACGCGGTGGGCGACCGCCTGCCCGGCGCCGTCGCGCTGCGCGAGACGCTGCGCCGCCGCCGCGCCTCGGGCGGGCCGGCCGAGCAGACTTTCGCCACGCTCGTCGGGCTCGAGCTGCGCCCCCGCCGCCTGCGCGACGCCGCCGACCTGTGGCGCACGCTCACCGAGCAGCGGGGCATCGAGGGCCGCGACGCGGTCTGGGCGCACCCCGACCTCATGCCCACCGCCGACGACCTCGACGACCCCTCGTCCTTCGTCGGCGAGCGCCGCTCCGTGGCGCCCTCGGAGGAGGGCGCCGCCCCGAAGAGCGGCGAGAGCTTCACCGACCTCGACGATCCGCTGGCCCGCCTCGAGGCCGAGATGAAGGCCGAGCAGGAGTCGAAGGAGAAGGGCGACGACACGGGCGGCGACGAGAGCTAGTCGTCGGGCTCCTCGGCGTCCCCGCCGTCCGTGTCGGTGATCGGGAGACCCGCGCCGGCCGCGAGGCCCTCGAGGTAGCCGATCGCGCGCTCGCTGCGCGGGTAGGCGGCCTCGGCGGCGCGGAAGGCCGGGCCGTGGTGGGGCTCGCGCAGGTGCACGAGCTCGTGCACCAGCACGTGGTCGAGCACCCAGCCCGGCACCTCGCGCAGGCGCTCGCTGACCCGGATCGTCGCGTCCGTCGGGGTGCAGGACGCCCAGCGCGTGCGCATCGGCTTCGTCCATCGCACCGACGCCGGGCGCGGCCACGCGCCCCCCGGCGCGATCGGGTCGAGGTGCCGTGCGGCGAGCGCGACGGCGCGGGCGCCGAGGTCGGCGTCCCCGGCGCGGCGGCCCGGCCGCCGGCGGGCGTCGGCGCGCTCGAGGCGGCGCAGCATCTCCTCGACCCAGTGCCGCTCCTGCGCGCGGGACATCGAGGCCGGGATGTTGACGACCACCGTCGACCCCTCGCGGTGGGCGTCCACGGTCCGCTTGCGCCGCGCGCTGCGGCGCACCTCGACCTGCGGAGGGGTTTCGGCCACGACGGGTGAGGGTACGGGGAGGGATCCTTTCGGGCCTCCGCGGCGTCGAACCAGGTGTGCTCCCAGCTCCCGTGGTCCCGTTCCCCGTTCCCCTGCCCGACCCGCCCCGGCTGCGCCGGCCCGCCCACCACCGGGCGCCCGGCGTCCTGCAGTTCGGCCTCGACCCCGCCGACGCGCTCGTGCTCGACGGGCTCACCCCGCCGCTCGCCCGCATGGTCGGGGCCCTCGACGGCTCCCGGCCCGTCGCCCGCGTGCTCGCCGAGGCGGCCGCGGCCGGCGCCTGCCCGCACGCCGCGCGGGGCGTGCTCGAACGCCTGCACGCCGCGGGCCTGCTCGCCACGCCCGCCGGCCCCGCTCCCCTGGCCGACCGCCGGGTCGTCGTCCTCGGCGCCGGCCGGGTCGCGGTGGCGGTGGTCGGCCTGCTCGCGGCCGCCGGCGTCCGCCGGGTCCTCGACGTCGCCGGCGGCGTCGTGGGCCGCGGGGACGTCGGCACCGGCCTGCTCCCCGCCGACGTCGGGCGGGCCGCGCGGCCCGCCGCCGCGGAGGCCGTCGCCCGCGCCGGGGGCCGCCCCACGCCGAGCGGGTCGCCGGCGCAGCGGTGGCTGACCGCGCACGCCGACCTCGTCGTCCTCGCCGACGGGCCGCGTCCCGACCCCGTGACCGCCGCGGCGCTCACCGCCGCCGGGCGCCCCCACCTCGTCGTCGCCGTGGTGGACGGCACCGGCACGGTCGGCCCCCTCGTCGTCCCCGGCCGCACCCCGTGCCTGCGCTGCGCCGACCTGGTCCGTGCCGACGCCGACCCGGCCTGGCCCCGGCTCGCCGCCGGGCTGGCGGGCCGCGGCGCCCCGGTGCCCGTCGTCACCGCCGCCGCGGTGGCCGCCCTCGCCGCCGCCCAGGTGCTGGCGGAGCTCGGCGGCGGCCCCGCCGACGCGCGCGGCGCGGTGCTCGAGGTCGCCACCGACGGCACCCGGGACCGTCGCGAGTTGCGCCGGCACCCGGGCTGCGGCTGCCACGCCCTCCGGGGCCGTGCCCCGGCCCGGCGGACGGCGGCCGCCGCGTGAGGGCTGCGCGCGTCACATCCGGGAACGGGACCGCGGGGCGCCGGGTACTCGGTGGTGTCCGGGGGTTCCCTGAAGGAGAGCACGATGTCCACGACCACGTTCCCCTCCGCCCACCCGATCGACACCAGCGGCCACGACCCGCTGACGACGGTCTTCGGGGCGGAGAGCGCGACCTACAGCTGCCCCGACCTCGCGGCGGTGGACGTCCACCTCGGGCGGCTGTGCCAGCGCCTCGAGCTCGCGTCGCCGCGCTTCCCCGTGCTCGTGGACCTGTTCCGCGCGGAGATCGACCTCCTGCTCGAGCGCCGGTGGTGGCTCGAGCGCACCGCCGCGACCGCGCCGGCGCCCTGAGTGGCCCGACCCACGGCCGCCCCGACCCACCTGATCGCGCCCCGAGCGCCGCGCCGGGGGAGAATCGGGGCGTGACCGATGACATCCCGCGCCGGTCGGTCCAGCGGTCGGCGCGGTTGGCCTCGCTGCCGCTGGGCTTCGCCTCGCGCACCGCGGCGGGCTGGGGTCGGCGGCTCGCCGGGGGCGACCAGGACCAGATCACCGCCGACGTCGCCCGCCGCGGCGCCGAGCAGCTGTTCGCGGTCCTGGGCGAGCTCAAGGGCGGCGCGATGAAGTTCGGCCAGGCCCTGTCCGTCTTCGAGGCGGCGGTGCCGCCCGAGCTCGCCGAGCCCTACCGCGAGGCGCTGACGCGCCTGCAGACCGCCGCGCCCCCGATGCCCGCCGCCCGGACCCACCGCGTGCTCGCCGAACAGTTCGGCCGCGGGTGGCGGGAGCGCTTCCGCGAGTTCGACGACACCCCGGCCGCCGCGGCCAGCATCGGACAGGTGCACCGCGCCGTCTGGCACGACGGCCGCGACGTGGCGGTGAAGGTGCAGTACCCGGGCGCGGACGAGGCCGTGATGGCCGACCTGCGCCAGCTCCAGCGCTTCAGCCGCATGGTGCAGCCGCTCGTGCCGGGCATGGAGATCAAGCCGCTGCTCACCGAGCTGCGCGATCGCATGGCCGAGGAGCTCGACTACCGCGACGAGGCCGACGCCCAGCGGGCGTTCGCCGCGGCCTACGACGGCGACGAGCACGTCGTCGTCCCGCGGATCGTGGCGTCGGCGCCGAAGGCGATGGTCTCGGAGTGGATCAGCGGCACGCCCCTGTCGGCGATCATCCGGTCCGGCGAGCCCGAGGAGCGCGACCGCGTCGGCCTGCTGCTCTCCCGGTTCCACTTCTCCTCGCCCGCCCGGGTGGGGCTGCTGCACGCCGACCCGCACCCGGGCAACTTCCAGATCCTGCCCGACGGCCGCCTGTGCGTGATCGACTTCGGGGCCGTCGCGCGGCTGCCCGAGGGTCTCCCGCGCGAGCTCGGGCACATGCTGCGCCTGGCCGTGGAGGACCGCGCCGACGAGCTCCTCGACCTGCTGCGCGAGCTGAACTTCGTCCTGCCCGGGGTCGACATGAGCCCCGACGAGGCCATGACGTACCTGGGGCCGCTGACCGACCCGCTGCGCACCGAGAAGTTCCACTTCACGCGGGCGTGGCTGCGCGGGCAGGCCGAGCGGCTCGGCGACCTGCGCCGGCCGGAGTTCACCACCGGGCGTGGGCTCAACCTGCCGCCGCAGTACATGCTCGTGCACCGCGTGACGCTCGCGTCGGTCGCGGTGCTCTGCCAGCTGGACGCGGAGATCCCGCTGCGCTCGGTCTTCGAGGAGTGGCAGCCGGGGTTCGCGCACTGAGGGTGTGATCGTCCGGGGCCCGGTGCGCATCCCACGCGCACCGGGCCCCCTCTCCCCCGGCGGGGGTCTCAGGCGACCCCGGCCGCCGCCCGCGCGGCCGCGATCTCGGCGTCGCGCGCGAGGTCGGCCTTCGACGGCCGGCCCCGGGGCCGCTTGCGGGCGATCACGGCGCCCCGCTCGAGGATCTCCCCGCCCCACACGCCGCAGTACTCCCGCCGCTCCAGCGCGCCGGTCAGGCAGGCGCGCCGGATCGGGCAGTCGGTGCAGAGCGCCTTGGCCCGCTCCAGGTCGGCGGGCCGGTCGGAGAACCACAGGTCCTCCTCGGCCAGCCGGCAGGGCAGGTCGAGGGCCGTCAGGGCGTCGAACAGGTCGATCTCGAGCTCGGGGGGCTGGGGCTCGGGGGCGGTCGGACGGATGGCGAGTCCGGCGGGGGACACGGTCTACCTCCGGTAGCGGGTCGGCGGGGCCGGGAGCCGCGGCGGGGGATCCGTGTCGTGGAGACGACGGAGGCCGCGGGTCCCTGGTGCGGGTCCGCGGCCTCGTGGGTGCTGGTGGTGGCCTGGTGTCAGGTCACCCAGCGGGAGGGCGCGGACGGTCGCTGCGGGTCGGTGGTCGGGAGGATCTGGCTCGCACGGGGACGCAGATCCCTCTGCTGCCCCTGCTGCTCGCACGTGGCGACGCCGACGAACGGCATCGGGACGACGTACGAGGGCCAGGCCACGACGCGGCGACCGGTGCCCGCGAAGGTCACGATGTCCATCTCACGAGCCCCCTTCCTCACGTCACCACGTGGCGGTGTCCCGCCTCCCGACCGGCAGCCTTCCGCGCCGGTGCTCGTCGACCGTAGGGCCGCCTCCGCGAGGGAGGCAACGCCTTTTCGCGGAGTTCCCCGGAGAATCCCCGCCGGGATCTACGACGCGTGCTCGCGCAGCAGCGTCAGGACCTCGGTGCCGTAGCGCTCGAGCTTCGACGAGCCGATGCCCGGGATCGCGACGAGGCCCGACGGGTCGGCCGGGCGCTGCTCGGCGAGGGCGATCAGCGTGGCGTCGGTGAACACGACGTAGGCCGGCACCGACCGGGCCTTCGCCTCGGTGGAGCGCCAGGCCTTCAGGGCCTCCAGCAGGGACTCGTCGACGTCGGACGGGTGGGTGCTGCAGCGGCCGAGCTTGGCCGACGCGGCGTCGGGCAGCGGCTTGCCGCACAGCCGGCACGCCGGCTTGCCCTTCGATCCGCCGGCGCCGCCGCCGTCGCGGCCCGTCGGCACGCGGGCCGCGGGGTGGTCGTCGGGCACCAGGCCGTAGAGGAAGCGGCTGCGCCGCCGCGAGCGCCGCCCGCCCGCGTTGCGCGACAGCGCCCACGAGATCCGCAGGTGCACCCGCGCGCGGGTGACCCCGACGTAGAACAGGCGCCGCTCCTCCTCGACGGCGTCGTCGTCGCCGTCGGCGTGCTGGATGGGCAGCGTGCCGTCGGTGAGCCCGACGAGGAACACGGCGTCCCACTCGAGCCCCTTGGCCGCGTGCAGCGACGCGAGCGTGACGCCCTGCACCGTCGGCGGGTGCTGCGCCTGGGCCCGGGTGGTCAGCTCGGCGAGGAAGGCCCCGAGATCGGCCTCGGGCACCGAGGCCACGAGCTCCTCGGCCAGCTCCGCGAGCGCGCGCAGCGACTCCCACCGCTGGCGCGCGGCGCCCTGCCCGGCCGCCCCGGCCGGGGGCTCGTCGGTGAGCCCCTGCTCGCCGAGCACGGCCCGGACCAGGCTGACCATGCCGGCGCCGCGCGCCTCCTCGGGCGCGCGCGCCGCCGCGGTGCGCAGCGCGGCGACGGCGGTGCGCACCTCGGTGCGCTGGAAGAACCGCTCACCCCCGCGGACCTGGTACGCGATGCCGGCGTCGCCCAGGGCCGTCTCGTAGATCTCGGACTGGGCGTTGACGCGGTAGAGCACGGCGATCTCGGCGGGGGGCACGCCGTCGTCGACCAGCTCGCGGATGGCCGTCGCCACGGCGGCGGCCTCGGCGGGCTCGTCGTCGTGCTCGGCGAAGTCCGGCGCCGGGCCGGGCGGGCGCTGCCCCTCGAGACGCAGCCGCGACCCGGCGGCCCGCCCCCGCGCCGCCCCGATGACGGTGTTGGCCGCGGCCACGACCTGGGGGGTGGACCGGTAGTCGCGCACCAGCCGCACGACCGTGGCCTCCGGGAAGACCCGCGGGAACTCGAGCAGGTACGACGGGCTCGCGCCGGCGAACGAGTAGATCGTCTGGTTGGCGTCGCCGACGACGGTGAGGTCGTCACGCCCGCCCAGCCAGGCGCTCAGCAGCCGGTGCTGGGCCGGGGTGACGTCCTGGAACTCGTCGACGACGAAGCAGCGGTAGCGCTCGTGGAACTCGTGGGCCACCTCGGGGTGCTCCTCGAGCGCGGCCGCGGTGTGCAGCAGCAGGTCGTCGAAGTCGAGCTGCTCGGCGCGGTTCTTCAGCGTCTCGTAGGTCTCGTAGACCGCCGCGACCTGCTCGACCGGCGCCGGCACGTCCCGCGCCGTCCGCCCGGCCGCGGCCGCGTAGTCGGACGCGGGGACGAGCGAGGCCTTGGCCCACTCGATCTCGCTCGCCAGGTCGCGCAGCGACTCCCGCGTCGTCGGCGCGCCCGCCCGCTGCGCCGCCTGCCCGACGAGGCGCAGCTTGCCCTCGAGCACCTCCCACGGCGGGCCGCCCACCACCCGCGGCCAGAAGTAGCGCAGCTGGCGCAGCGCCGCGGCGTGGAACGTGCGGGCCTGCACGGGGGGCTGACCGGGGCCGCCCACGCCCAGCTCGCGCAGCCGCGTGCGCATCTCGCCTGCCGCCCGGGCGGTGAACGTCACGGCCAGGACCTGCCCGGACGCGACGTGGCCCGCGGCGACGAGGTGGGCGATGCGGCGGGTGATCGTGCGCGTCTTGCCGGTGCCCGCGCCCGCCAACACGCAGACCGGACCGCGCGGGGCCAGGACGGCCTGGGTCTGCTCGGGGTCGAGTCCTGCCGTCGCGCCGCGCCCACCGAGCTCACCCACGACCCCATCGTCTCAACCGGGTCCGACGGCCGGGGCGCGGACCGGTGCGCCGGCCGCGAAAACCTCATGCCGCTGTCGGACCCCTCTGGGACGGTGGAGGTGTGCCACCAGCCATCGAGGCCGACGGTCTCGTCAAGCGCTTCGGCGCCACCACGGCGCTCGCCGGCGCCAGCTTCTCCGCCACCGAGGGCACGGTGCTCGGCGTGCTCGGGCCGAACGGCGCCGGCAAGACCACGGCGACCCGGGTGCTCGCGACGCTGCTCGCGCCGGACGAGGGCCGCGGGCTGGTCGGCGGGTTCGACGTCGTGACCGAGCCCCACCGCGTGCGCACGCTCATCGGGCTCACCGGCCAGTACGCGGGCGTGGACGAGGCGCTCACCGGCACCGAGAACCTCGTGCTCATCGCCCGCCTGCTCGGGCAGGGCCGGGCGGCGGCGCGGAGGCGGGCCGCGCAGCTGCTGGCCCAGTTCGGGCTCACCGACGCCGCCGGCCGGGCCGCGCGCACCTACTCCGGGGGCATGCGCCGGCGTCTCGACCTCGCGGCGTCGCTGGTCGGGCGCCCGCGCATCCTCTTCCTCGACGAGCCGACCACGGGGCTCGACCCGGCGAGCCGCAACGAGCTGTGGGACATGGTCCGCGGGCTCACCGACGACGGCGTCACCGTGCTGCTCACCACGCAGTACCTCGAGGAGGCCGACCAGCTGGCCGACGACATCGTCGTCATCGACCGGGGCACCGTCGTGGCGACGGGCACGCCGCTGGACCTCAAGTCGCGGGCCGGCGCCGCGGTGCTGCAGATGCGCCCGAGCCGGCCCGAGGAGCTCGACGCCGTGCGCCGGATCGCCGCCGAGCTGGCCGGCACGGAGCCCACCGTCGAGCAGGGCTCGGTCGCGGTGCCCGCGCCCGACGACGCGCTGATGCCGGCGGTGGTCCGGCGCCTCGACGACATCGGGGTGCGCCTCGCCGAGCTGACGCTGCGGCGGGCCACCCTCGACGAGGTCTTCCTCGCGCTGACCGGGCGGCGCGCGGTCGATCAGGAGCACACCGACGAGTACCGGGAGAGCGCGTGACCCTCGACCGCACGGCGCCCGCACGGCCGTCCGCCGAGGCCGACCCCGGGACACCGCGACCGGCGCGGCGCGTCTCGCCGGGGCGGTGGGCCGGCCAGTCGCTGACGATGGCGTGGCGCAGCATCGTCCAGATCAAGCACAACCCCTCCGAGCTGCTCGACCTGTCGATCCAGCCGATCATGTTCGTGCTGCTGTTCACGTTCGTGTTCGGCGGGGCGATCGGCGGGTCGACCGACGCCTACCTGCAGTTCGCGCTCGGCGGGCTCATCGCGCAGAACGCCCTGTTCCTGACGATCTACACCGCGACCGGTCTGGCGACCGACCTGCAGAAGGGCACGTTCGACCGCTTCCGCAGCCTGCCGATCGCGCGGTCCGCGCCGCTGACCGGGCGCATCCTCGGCGACGTGCTGCGCCAGCTGTGGTCGCTGGTGGTGCTGCTCGCGATCGGCGTCGTGCTCGGCTTCCGCATCACCACGTCGCCGCTCGCGGTGGTGGCGGCGTTCCTCCTGCTCGTGGCGTTCACCGTGGCGTTCTCGTGGACGTCGGTGCTGCTCGGCGTGCTCGCCCGCGACCCGGAGAAGGTCCAGGTCTACGGGTTCACGGTGCTCTTCCCGCTGACCTTCGCGAGCAACGCGTTCGCGCCCACCGAGACGATGCCCGGCTGGCTGCAGGCGTGGGTGTCGATCAACCCCGTGTCGCGCATGGCCGACGCCCTGCGTGGGCTGCTCGTCGGCGGGCCGGTGGCCGGCAACGTCGTCGCGACGCTCCTGTGGGGCGCCGCGTTCGCCGCGGTCTTCGCGCCGCTGGCGGTCTGGGCCCTGCGGACCCGCGTGTGAGGGCCACCATGGGGGCATGACCGAGCAGCTCGCCGCGCGGGCGGACACCGACGGGATCCCCGACGACCTCGTCGAGCGGGCCGTCGCGCGGGCGGACCGGTGGGCCCGGGCCGGCGCGGCGGCCGACCCCGGCACCGGGCCGTCGGCGCAGCTCGCGGCGCTGATGCACGACCCCGCGGGCGTCGAGTTCACGCTGCGCTTCGTCGACCGCGTCGCCCGGCCGGCCGACGACCGCGTGGCCGCCCGCGAGCTGGCCCGTCTCGCGGGGCGCGGCGGGACGCTGCCGGAGTTCGTCCGCGGGATCGACCGGGTGCTGCTGCGGGCCGGCGCGCGCCTGGCGCCGGGGTTCCCGCGGGTCGTCGTGCCGCTCGCGCGCCGGCGGCTGCGGGCGCTGGTCGGGCACCTCATCGTGGACGCGGACGGCCGTGAGCTCGCGCGACGGCTGGCCGAGGCGCGCGACGAGGGCGTCCGGCTCAACCTCAACCTGCTCGGCGAGGCGGTGCTGGGCGAGGACGAGGCCGACCGGCGCCTCGCGCGCACGATGGACCTGTTGCGCCGCGGCGACGTCGACTACGTGTCGGTCAAGGCGTCGTCGGTGGCGAGCCAGCTCGTGCCGTGGGACCTCGAGGGCAGCCGCGACCGGCTCGTCGAGCGCCTCGTGCCGCTGTTCGCGCTGGCCCGCGACACCGGGTCGTTCGTCAACCTCGACATGGAGGAGTACAAGGACCTCGACCTCACCGTCGCGCTGTTCACCGCGCTGCTCTCGCGCCCGGAGCTGCACGGGCTGTCGGCCGGGATCGTGCTCCAGGCCTACCTCCCCGACGCCCTCGGCGCCCTGGGCGAGCTCGCCGACTTCGCCCGCCGCCGCGTCGCGGACGGCGGCGCGCCGATCAAGGTGCGGCTGGTCAAGGGCGCGAACCTCGCGATGGAGCAGGTGGACGCGGAGCTGCACGACTGGCCGCAGGCGCCCTACCCGTCGAAGGCCGAGGTGGACGCGAACTACGTGCGGCTGCTCGACCGCGCGATCGGCGGCGACCTGGTCGACGCGCTGCGGATCGGCGTCGCGAGCCACCACCTGCACCACGTCGCCCTGGCCGTCGAGCTCGCCGCCGCCCGCGGCGCCGAGCGCCAGATCGACGTCGAGATGCTGCAGGGCATGGCGCCGGCCCAGGCGCGCGTGGTGGCGCACGACGTGGCGGAACAGCTGGTGCTCTACACGCCGGTGGTGCACCGCGGCGACTTCGACGCCGCGGTGTCCTACCTCGTGCGGCGCCTGGAGGAGAACGCGTCGCCGGAGAACTACCTCTACGCGCTGTTCTCCGACGCCGGCCCGGCGTCCTACACCGACCGGTTCCGCGCCTCGGTCCGCGACCGCGACGCGACGCCGGCGACGCCGCGGCGCACGCAGGACCGGACCACCGAGACGCCGGCGATCGGTGAGCGCTTCCGCAACGAACCCGACACCGACCCCTCGCTGCCGGCGAACCGGGACTGGGCGCTGCGGGCCATCGCCGCCCCGGCACCGCCGGTGCGCGAGCCCGAGGTCACCGACCCGCGCGCCGTGGACGCCGTCGTCGAGCGGGCCGCGGCGTCGCCGTGGGGCGACCGGCCGGCCCGGGAGCGCGCGGCGGTGCTGCGGGAGGCGGCGCGGGCGCTGGCGGCGGCGCGGGGCGAGCTGCTGACGGTGATGGTCGGCGAGGCCGGCAAGACGATCGCCGAGGCCGATCCCGAGATCTCCGAGGCGGTCGACTTCGCGGCGTACTACGCGGACCGCGCCGAGGAGCTCGAGGACGCGCCGTTCACGCCCGACCGCGTCGTCGTCGTGACCCCGCCCTGGAACTTCCCGATCGCGATCCCGCTGGGCGGATGCGTCGCCGCGCTGGCGGCGGGCGCGTCGGTGGTCGTCAAGCCTGCGCCGCAGGTGCGGGCGTGCGCCGAGGCGGGCGTGGCGGCCCTGCACCGCGGCGGCATCCCGGCAGACGCCCTGCAGCTCGTGCACACCGACGAGGGGGCGGCCGGGCGGCGGCTCGTGACCCACCCGGCCGTCGACCACGTCGTGCTCACCGGGGCGTCGTCGACCGCGGCGCTCTTCCGCTCGTGGCGGCCCGACCTGCGCCTGGTGGCCGAGACCAGCGGCAAGAACGCCCTGGTGGTGACCCCGAGCGCCGACCCGGACCTCGCCGTCGCCGACCTCGTGCGCTCCGCCTTCGGGCACGCGGGGCAGAAGTGCTCGGCGGCGTCGCTGGCGATCCTCGTCGGGCCGATGCGCTCGACGCGGACCCCGGCCGGGGCACGGTTCCACCGCCAGCTCGTCGACGCCGTCCGCACCCTGCGCGTCGGCCACGGCTCCGATCCGTCGACGACGATGGGGCCGCTCATCGGGCCGCCGGGCGAGGACCTCGAGCGGGCGTTGACCCGCCTCGACCGGGGCGAGAGGTGGCTCGTCGAGCCCCGCCACCTCGGCGGGACGACGTGGTCGCCGGGGGTGAAGGAGCCGGTGGCGGCGGGATCGTGGTTCCACCGCACCGAGTGCTTCGGTCCGGTGCTGGGGCTGATGCACGCCGCCGACCTCGACGAGGCGCTCGCGCTGCAGAACGCCACCGGCTACGGCCTCACCGGCGGCCTGCACGCCCTCGACCCCGACGAGATCGCCCACTGGAGCGAGCGGGTCGAGGTCGGCAACGCCTACGTCAACCGCCACATCACCGGCGCGATCGTGCAGCGGCAGTCGTTCGGCGGGTGGAAGGGCTCGGTGGTGGGCCCGGGTGCGAAGCCGGGCGGGCCGAACTACGTCGCGCAGTTCGGCACCTGGCACGACGGACCGCTCGACGCGCTGCCCGCCGCACCGCTCGAGCCCGCCGCGGCCGACCTGCTCGCCGCCGCGGCACCGGACCTCACCCCCGACGACCTCGCCTGGCTGCGCGCCGCCGCCGCGTCGGACGCCGCGGCGTGGCGCGACGAGTTCGCCGTCGAGCACGACCCGACCGGCCTGCGGGCCGAGGCCAACGTCTTCCGCTACCGCCCGCTGCCCTCCCTGCGCGTCGTCGCCGCCCCGGACGCCGCCCCCCGGGACGTGCTGCGGGTCCGGCTCGCCGCCGCGTGCGCGGGCGTGCCGGTCACCGTGCGCGCCCCGGACGACGTCGCGCCCGGCCCCGGCGAGCGCCTCCGGGTGGTCGGCACGGCGCCGGAGTGGCTGCGGCGCGCGGCCGCGACGGTCGGCGCGTCGCTGGTCGACGCGCCGGTGGTGGCCGACGGCCGGCGGGAGGTGCTGACCGTGCTGCGCGAGCAGGCCGTCAGCGCGACCCGCCACCGGTTCGGGCACGTGGAAGCTTGAGCGCCGGAAGGATCGGGCACCGCCGCGTGTTGCACCGGTCGTGGCACAGATGACGATGTACACGACCAGCTGGTGCGGCTTCTGCCGGCGACTGAAGATGCAGCTCGACCGGGAGGGCATCGGCTACGCCGAGATCGACATCGAGCGCGAGCCCGACGCCGCCGAGATCGTGATGAAGGTCAACGGCGGCAACCGCACCGTCCCGACCGTCGTCTACCCGGACGGCTCCGCGGCCACCAACCCGAGCTTCGCCGAGGTCAAGGACACCCTGGCCCGCGTCGAGGCCGCCTCCTGACCCTCGTCCTGACCCTCGTCGTCACCCGGCGGCGGCCCACGCCTCGAGCATCGCGCGGGCGATGGACACGCCGCCGGGGAGGATGAGCTCCCGGCCGGCACCGGCCTCGAACGCCGTCCCCCCGACGCCCCGGGCGCCCGTCGGCGCACCGTCGCGGTGGGACCAGGCACCCGCGTCGAGCGCGGTCTGCAGCTCCGCGCGCGTGACCCAGCGGGCGCCCTCGATCTCCCCCTCCTGGAGCTTGAGCGGCTGCGCGGGGTCCGCGACGGCCGCAAAGCCGATCATCAGCGAGCGCGGGAACGGCCAGGGCTGCGACCCGAGGTACGAGATCGTGTGCACGTCCACGCCGACCTCCTCTGCGCACTCGCGCGCGACGCACGCCTCGAGCGACTCGCCGGCCTCGACGAAGCCGGCCAGCACCGAGTAGCGCCCCGCCGG
Organism: Actinomycetospora chlora; assembly: GCF_039542135.1. Taxonomy (NCBI): domain Bacteria; kingdom Bacillati; phylum Actinomycetota; class Actinomycetes; order Pseudonocardiales; family Pseudonocardiaceae; genus Actinomycetospora; species Actinomycetospora chlora. The sequence continues at coordinate 36,254 of NZ_BAABHO010000027.1, read as the reverse complement.
CCAGATGGGCTGGCGGGCGAGCAGCACCTGGGCCTGGTCCCCCGTCGTGCCGTCGTGCACCAGGCAGATCATCGACGCGTCGGTGCGCGGGTACTCCTCGTGCCCGTGGGCCCGGCACAGCTGCGCCCAGCCCGACTTGATCGCGTACATCTCCGAGCCGTCGCGGGCGCAGAACCGCGACCGGTCGTGCCAGTTCAGCAGGCTCACGGCGGTGGTCAGCAGGCCCGCGCTGCGGGCGTCGAGGTCGGCGCCCGACGACCGCAGGTCGGTCCAGTTCTCGTGGTCCGGGCCGCCGCCGGCCCGCGACCACTGCTCGGCGGTCATGAAGCCCGAGCCCGCGTCGTTCGACTCGGCCTCCGCGGGGTCGGGCGCGCGCACCGCCCAGAACGCGGTGCCGTCCTCCTCCCCCAGCACGACCGCGCCCTCGGGGATGTCGCCCATCCCGTCGGTCGGGACCAGGGCCAGCGTCAGCGTGCCGTCCGCGGCCCGCTCGGTCGGCGTGCGGCCGTGCGGGTCGACGAGCACGAGGCGCGCGTCCGGCCACAGCGCCTTCGCGTGGTCGGGGTCGACGCGCAGCTGCTCGCGGCGGTCGACCGTCGAGCGCGACAGCGACGGGTCGGCGTCGAGGTGGAACGCCGCGCGCAGGTCGGGGCCCGCGGTGCTCGAGCTCACGGGGTCTCCACCCCGCCGAGGGCCCGGAGCCCGGCGGCGCTCGCCGCGGCGTCGGCCACGACGACACCGGTGAACCGCGTCGGCGCGAAGAAGTCGGCCGCGGCGGCCGCGACCTCGTCGGTGGTGACGGCCTCGATGCGCGCCGGGTGCTCGCGGATCCAGGACGACGAGAGCCCGTGGGCGGCGAGCGAGGCCACCGTCGAGGCGTAGCCGGCCTGCGTCGTCATCGAGATCAGCAGCGACCCGACGAGGTAGCGGCGGGCCGACTCGACCTCGTCGGCCGTCGGCGGCACCACCGCGAGCCGGCCGAGCTCGTAGCGGGTCTCGAGCAGCGCCGGGGCCGTGACCTCGGACGCCACGTCGGTCTCGACCAGCAGCACCGCGCCGTGCGGGTCGAGCTCGAGGCTCGACGACGCGTGGTAGGTGTAGCCCTTGTCCTCGCGCAGGTTCTCCACCAGCCGGGACGAGAAGTAGCCCCCGAGCGCGAGGTTCGCCAGCTGCAGCGCGGGATAGCGGGGGTCGGTCCGGCCCACGGCGGGCGCCGAGAGCCGCAGCTGCGACTGCACCGCGCCGGGACGGTCGACGAGCAGCAGGTCGCGCGGGGTCAGCGCGGGCAGCGCGGGCAGTGCGCGGGCCTCGCCCGTCGTCCACCCGGCCAGCGCCGACTCCACGCGCGCCGCGGCGTCGCCCGGGTCGACGTCGCCGACCACCACGAGCACCGCGCCGCCGGGACGCAGCGCCGAGCCCTGCAGCGCGCGGACGGCGTCGCCGGTGACGGCGCGGACCTCCTCGGGGCGCGGCATCTCGCGGGTCACCGGGTGGTCGCCGTAGCGCCGCTCCTGCAGCGCCCGCCGCGCGATCACCGACGGCTGCGCCGACGCGAGCTCGATCCGCTCGACGAGGCGGTCGCGCTCGCGGGCGAGCTCGTCGTCGGGGTGGGTCGCCGCGAGCAGGACGTCGGCCAGCACGTCGAGCAGGGTGTCGAGGCCCTCGGCCAGCGCGTGGCCGGAGACGGCGAGCCGCTCCGGGTCGACCGAGAAGCCGAGCTCCCCGCCGACGCCGGCGAGGTCGTCGTCGATGCCGATGCGGCTGCGCGAGCGCGTACCGGACAGGATCGTGGTGGACAGCAGCTCGGCGACCGCGGCGTGGTCGGATGCGGCCGTCCCGCTCGGGTCCGCGAACGGCACCCGCAGCCGCACCTCGACCATCGGCACGTCCGGGCGGCGGACCGCGATGACCCGCAGGCCCGACGCGAGGACGGTGTCGACCTCGTCGGGCGCGGGCACCGAGCGCTGCGGGCCCAGCGGGGGCAGCGGGCGCGGCCCGGCGGGCGTGCTGCCGATCTCCTCGGCGCTGCGGCGGGTCGCGCTGGTCGGCGCGCTCATGCGCCACCCCCCGGCGTCACGGTGAGGACGGCGCGGGCGTCGGGGCGCAGGCGCCCGGCCGCGTCGGCGACGGCGGCCGGCTCGACGGCGGCCAGCATGCCCGGCAGCTCGTCGGCGAGCTCGGCGCGGCCCTGCACGAGCTCCGCGGAGCCGAGCGCGAGCATCCGGCTCATGAGCCGGTCGTGCTCGCGGTGCAGCGATGATGCCCAGCGCGCCGTCACCCGGCGCAGCTCCTCGGGCTCGGGGCCCTGCGCGGCGAGCCGGGCCAGCTCGTCGTCCACGGCGCCGAGGATGCGGTCGGGGTCGACCGTCGCGGGGTGCACGGCGGTGATCGTGAACGTGTCGGGGTCGCGGGCGTCCAGCGGGGCGCCCATCAGACCGCAGGAGGCGGACACGTCGGTGACGAGCTCGTCGCCGTAGACCAGGCGCTGCGTCAGCCGCGCGGCCTCGCCGTCGGTGAGCAGGCTGGCCAGCACCGCGTGCGCGAGGTAGCCGGGCAGGTCGGTGTCCGGGTCGGGCAGGCGGTACCCGACGGCGAGCGCGGGCAGCGGCGCGTGCGCGTCGACGACGGCGTCGCGGCGCTCCCGGTCCGGTGGGGGTTCGGCGAAGCTGGGCCGCGACGGCACCGGCCGGGCGGGGATGTCCCCGAAGTGCTTCTCGACGAGCGCCGCGGCCTCGTCCGGGTCGAGGTCGCCGACGACGGTGAGCACGGCGTTGCCCGGCGCGTAGTAGGCGTCGAAGAACGCGGCGGCGTCGTCGAGGTCGGCCTGCTCGAGGTCGGTGAAATCGCCGTAGCCGTTGTGGGCGTTCGGGTACGTGTCGTAGAGCACCGGCGGCAGCAGGATCCAGGGGAAGCCGCCGTAGGGCCGGTTGAGGACGTTGAGCCGGATCTCCTCCTTGACCACGTCCACCTGGTTGCGCAGGTTCTCCGGCGTCAGGCGCGGCGCGCGCAGCCGGTCGGCCTCGAGGAACAGCGCCCGCTCGAGCGCCGCCGAGGGCAGCACCTCGAAGTAGTTCGTGTAGTCCTGGTGGGTCGAGCCGTTGAACACCCCGCCCGAGGACTGCACGTGGCGGAAGTGCGCGAGCTTCTCCAGGCTCTCCGAGCCCTGGAACATCAAGTGCTCGAAGAGGTGCGCGAACCCGGTGCGGCCCTCCGGCTCGGAGCGGAAGCCGACGTCGACGTGGACGGCGACGCCCACGACGGGCGCGGCCGGGTCGGGCACCAGGAGCACGCGGAGCCCGTTGTCGAGCACGTGGCGGTGCAGCCCCTGGGAGGGGGCGGTCACGCTGGAGGTCACACGGTCAGAACCTACCCGCGGTGCGGTCCGGCAGCCGGACGGCGCGGCGTGGTGCGACCGCGCGCACCCTGCTGCCGCCGTCCGGCGTCGAGGGCGCTGGGACGTCCGGCGCGGGTGGAGCGCCCGGGCCGCGCCGACGGGCGGTGCGGGGCGCGGCGCGGCTCCCGGCCGGTCGTGCTGACGGTGGTGACCGGCCGCGCGGGCGGCCGCGCGGGCGCGGGCCGTGCGGCCCGGCGGGAGCGCTCGCGGACGACGGCCACGAGCAGCCCGCCCATCCCGAGCGCGGCGACGCCGGTGAGCAGCACCGCGAACCGGTCGGTCAGCGGCGACTCGGCGGGACCGGCCGCCGCCAGCGGCGCCGACGAGCCGGTGCCGGCCAGGCGGGCCGGGGTGGCCGCGGGCTCGGTGCCGACGAAGGCCATCCGCACCGTGACGCGGGTGGCGACGGGCGTGCCGCACGCGTCGAGGGCCATCAGCCGCCGGCCGGCCGGCCCGTCGACCACGACGGTGTCGCGGGGGTCCGCGGCGAGGCAGGAGCTGGTGGCGACGACCGTGGCCGGGCCGACCGTCTCGACCGCGGCCGGCGCCTGGGCGGTGCCCCCCGTGCCGTCGCCGCCGAGGGCGCGCGAGGGGAACGCCGTCGCCAGCAGCCAGAGCGCGAGCGCGGCGCCGACGGCCAGCGCCAGCAGGACGCCGAGCACCCGGACGCGGCGCCCGGAGCGCGCCGCTCGACGGGGTGTCCGCCGCGGTGACCCGCCGGTCCCGCGCACCAGGTGGGAACGATCCAGATGCGGGCCCGCCGCAGCCCCCGTGAGTGACACGGGCGGGATTCAAACACCCGCGACGCCCCCACGATCGAGGCATCCGCGACGCTCACGATCAGGCGTCTGCTACGGCGGTCCGGGGACGTCCGCGCGGCCGTCACCGGCGCCGACGCCGCCGCGCGGCCGGCTCCGGTGACGGTCCGTCGGACCCGTTCGGACGGGTGGGTGAGCCGGGCCCGCGGGCCGGCTCCCCGTCCGTGCCGGTACACGATCAGGCGAACGCGTCCACGCCCGTCCGCTCGGCCGAGATCGCCCAGAGGCGCGCGGCCGCGTCGGGGTCGACGGCGTAGTCGCGCACACCGCGGGCGCCGGCCTCGGGGGCGACCTCGGCGACCTCGCAGTCCTCGAGGTAGAGCCCGCCGCGCCTGGCGAGCTGCGGCGAGGTGGCCGCCCAGACCTCGGTGGCCGCGCCCTGCTCGGGGGTCTTGAAGTTCGCGGCGGCCTCCGGGGTCGGGTTGCCGTCCTCGTCGAGCCACCCGAGGGCGACCATCTCCGCGCGCGGCAGGTGGCGCTGCAACGGGGTCATGATGCCGCCGGGGTGCAGCGAGAACGCCCGCACGCCCCGGTCGGCGGCCAGGGCGTCGAGGTGCACCGCGAACAGGACGTTCGCGGTCTTCGACTGCCCGTAGGCCTGCCACTTCTCGTAGGGCTCGACGCGCCAGTCGAGGTCGTCGAAGCGCACCGGCGAGCGGTGGTGCCCGCGGGAGGACACCGACACGACGCGGGCGTCGCGGCCCCGGGCGATCGCCGGCCACAGGCGGTTGACCAGCGCGAAGTGGCCGAGGTGGTTGGTGGCGAACTGGGCCTCCCAGCCGGGGCCGACCCGCGTCTCCGGCGTGGCCATGATGCCCGCGTTGTCGATCATCATGTCGATCGCGCGGTCCGTCGCGAGGAAGCGGTCGGCGAAGGCGGCGACGCTGTCGAGGTCGCCCAGGTCGAGGGCGTCGGTCTCCACGCGCTCCATCCCGTCGAGCGCCTCCTTCGCCGCGTCGGGGCGGCGGGCGGGGACGACGACGTGCGCGCCCGCGGCGGTCAGGGCCCGCGTGGCCTCGAGCCCGAGACCCGAGTAGCCGCCGGTGACGACGGCCAGGCGGCCGGTGAGGTCGAGGCCCGCGAGGACCTCGGTGGCGGTGGTGTGTGCTCCGAAGCCGGAGCCGATCGGCTGCTGTGCCGTGCTCATGATCCCGACGCTAGGTCTTCGAGCGCGCTCTCACGCAAGCCCGCGCTCGCCCAGCATCCGCCACAGGTGCGCGGTGGCCTCGGCCCCGGAGAGCAGCAGCGGCAGCACGGCCCGCTCGTCGGGGGCGTGGATGCGGTCCGACGGGAGCATGACGCCGAGGAACGCCAGCGGGGCGCCGAGCTCGGTGGACAGCAGCGCCTCCGGCCCGCTGCCGCCCTCGCGGGCGGGCAGGACCTCGGCGCCCAGCGCCGCCCCCATGGCCTCGCGGATGGTCGTCACCAGCGTCGAGTCGACGTCGCAGACCAGCGGCGGCACCCCCGGACCGCCGGCGATCACCTCGCTGTCGATCCCCGGCGGGGTGCGCGCGTCGACGAACGCCCGGATGCCGTCGAGGACGCGGGCTGGGTCCTGGTCGGCGACGAGGCGGAACGTCAGCTTCGCGGAGGCGGAGTGCGGCACGATCGTCTTGTGGCCGGGGCCGCCGTAGCCGCCGTGCAGGCCGTTGACCTCGGCGGTCGGGCGGGCCCAGAGCCGCTCGTAGGTGCTCCAGCCCGCCTCGCCGGACGTGGCGCGCGCGCCGGCCGCGGAGCCGGCGAGCCAGGCGGGCTCGTCGAAGGGCAGCGCGGCCCAGGCCGCGCGCTCCGCGTCGGTCGGGGGTCGCACGTCGTCGTAGAAGCCGGGCACCTGCACCCGGCCGTCGTCGTCGTGCAGCGCGGCGACGAGCCGGGCGAGCTCGGTGACGGGGTTGGGCACGGCGCCGCCGAACTGCCCGGAGTGCAGGTCCACCGACGCGCCGCGGAAGACGATCTCGGTGTCGACCATGCCGCGCATCCCCGTGCACACGGTCGGGGTGTCGCGGCCGACCATGCCGGTGTCGGTGACGACGATCGCGTCGCAGGCCAGGGCGTCGCGGTGGGCGTCGAGCAGCGCGGCGAGGTGCGCCGAGCCCGACTCTTCCTCGCCCTCGGCGAGCAGCGTCAGGGTGACCGCGGGGGCCTCCGCGCCGGTGGCGGCGAGGTGGGCGGCGAGGCCGAGGCGCACCATCGCGAGGTGGCCCTTGTCGTCGGAGGCGCCGCGCCCGCGCAGCTCCTCCCCCACCACCTCGGGGTCGAACGGCTCGAACGACCAGCCGTCGGCGCGGTCGGCGGGCTGCACGTCGTGGTGGCCGTAGACCAGCACGGTCGGCGCGCCCGGGTCGGCGGCGGGCCACGACGCGTACACGGCGGGCAGGGCGTCGGTGTCGTCCCAGACCTCGACCCGCGGCCAGCCCTCGACCCGCAGCCGCTCGGCCAGCCAGGCCGCGGACCGGGCGACGTCGCCGTGGTGGCCGGGGTCGGCCGAGATCGAGGGGATGCGCAGCCACTCCCGGAGGTCCGCCACGAACGCCTCGGCGCGCGACGCGACCTCCCGGGCCTCGGCACCGGCGGTGCTGGTCATGAGCCCCACGCTAGCCCGCGTCAGCGGAGGCGGACCTCGTGGCGCCGCGCCACCGCGACGATGCCGAGCAGCACCCCGAGGATCACCGGCGTGTACCAGTAGCCCTCGGACAGGAAGAACAGCTGCGCGCCGGTCGCGCCGACCATGAGCGCGACGAGGCAGGCGGCGGCGAGACCGGCCAGCCGTGGCACCAGCAGGCCGATGCCGCCGGCGATCTCGAGAACGCCGACGAGCACGCGGAGCCACGGGCCCGTGCCGAGGTCGTCGAAGATCTGGACCGCGTAGGCCTCGCCGACCAGCTTCGGCGCGCCGGAGCCGAGCACGAACGCCGCGGCGAGCAGCGCCTGCAGCGTCCAGAGCGCGATCGCGACCGGGCGGGGGCGGGCGGCGGGGGGAGCGGTCGTCGGCGCGGTCGTCGTGGTCATCGGGGCCTCCGGGGTGGCGGGACGGTGTGGCGGGAACTCTGTCCGAGCGTCAGTCCTAAGTCAATACTTTTGAGTTTTTCACTCGTACTCTTCCGTCCGGACCGTCCCTCGGGGTGTGCTGGACGCGTGACGCCCCACGGCTGGACACCCGGACCGGAGTTCACGACGCGGCCCGTGCTCGAGGGCACGGTCGGTATGGCCGCCGCGACGCACTGGGCCGCGGCGGCGACGGCAATGGGCGTGCTGGAGCGGGGCGGCACCGCGTTCGACGCCGCCGTGGCGGGCGCGTTCGTCCTGCACGTGACCGAGCCGCACCTCAACGGCCCCGGCGGCGATCTCGTGGCGATCTTCGCGACGGCCGGCGACCCCACGCCGCGGGTCCTCGACGGGCAGGGCCCGGCGCCGGCGGGCGCCTCCGTGGCGCACTTCCGCGCGAAGGGGCTCGACCGCGTGCCGGGCGCGGGCGCGCTCGCCGCGGCGATCCCGGGCGCGGTGGACGCCTGGTTCCTGCTGCTGCGCGACCACGGCACCTGGGAGGTCGGCGACGTCCTCGCGCCGGCGATCGGCTACGCCCGCGGCGGCGTGCCCGCCGTCCCGCGGCTGGCCAGCACGGTGGCGACGGTGGCGGACCTCTTCCGCGAGCACTGGCCGACCTCGGCCGCGCTGTGGCTGCCCGGCGACCGGGTGCCGGCGCCGGGCGAGGTGCTGCGCAACCCGGCGTGGGCGGACACCCTCGTCCGCCTCGCGGAGGCCGCGCAGGGCCGGGACCGGGCGGCGCGCATCGACGCGGTGCGCACGGTGTGGGCCGAGGGGTTCGTCGCCGAGGCGCTCGCGGCGTCGGTCCGCACGCCGCACCGCCACTCGTCGGGCACCCACCACGCGGGCGTGCTGACGGTGGACGACACCGCCGGCCACCGCGCGGGGGTGGTCGACGCGGCCATCGGGGAGTTCCGCGGCCACCGGATCGCGAAGAGCCCGGCCTGGGGGCAGGGGCCGGCGCTGCTCGCCGCGCTCGCCGCGCTCGACGGGGACGACGACGCCGACCTCGACCCGGCGACCGAGGCCGGCGCCCACCTCGTGCTGGAGACGGTCAAGCTCGCGCAGGCCGACCGCGACGCGTGGTTCGGGGAGTCGGGCGACCCGGTCGAGCTCTCCGCGCTCCTGGCCCCGGACTACGTCGCCGCCCGCCGCGCCCTCGTCGGCGCCGAGGCCTCCCCCGACCTGCGGCCGGGCCGCCTCGGCGGGCGCGACCCGGTGCTCGCCGACCTCGCCCTGGCCGGTGCGGACACGGGCATCACCGCCGACGGCACCGTCGGCGAGCCGACCGTGACCCTCGCCGGCGAGACGAAGGGCGACACCTGCCACCTCGACGTCGTCGACCGCGCGGGCAACATCGTCTCGGCGACGCCCTCGGGCGGCTGGCTGCAGTCGTCGCCGACCGTGCCGGAGCTGGGCTTCGCTCTCGGCACCCGGCTGCAGATGACGTGGCTGCAGGAGGGCCTGCCCTCGACGCTGACACCCGGCCGGCGACCCCGCACGACGCTGACCCCGACGCTCGTGCTCGACGGCGCGGGCCCGGTGGCGGCGCTCGGCACGCCGGGCGGCGACCAGCAGGACCAGTGGCAGCTGCTCTACCTGCTGCGCACCCTCGTCGGCGGCTACGACCCGCAGCAGGCCATCGACGCGCCGGCGCTGCACACCACGTCGTCACCCAGCTCGTTCTGGCCCCGCGGCCGCGTGCCGGCCGGCGCCGTCGTGGAGGACCGGCTCGGTGACGACGTCGTCGCGGGCCTGGAGCGCCGGGGGCACCGCGTCACGCGCAGCGGGCCGTGGAGCCTGGGGCGGCTCTCGGCGGTGGGGATCGACCGGTCCCGCGGCGTGCTGTGGGGCGCGGCCAACCCGCGGGGGATGCAGGGGTACGCGGTCGGGCGGTGATCTCCTCGCCCTGCCAGGGTGCACGGCATGATCTCGCCGACTCGCTGGGTCGAGCTCCCCTATCGGCGTGCTCGTCTGATCGCTGCGTCTCCCGCGGGAGCCCTCGCCGGCACGCTGCTGACCGCCGGCGTGCTCCACGGCGTCGTACCGCAGCCCTTCGACACGATCGTGCCGCCGTGGCTGCCGGGGTCGGCGCGGTTCTGGACCTACGCCAGCGGGGTCGCCGAGGTCGCCGTCGGGACCGCCGTCGCCGTCCCGCGGACCCGCCGGCTCGGGGCGCTCGCCGCGGCAGCACTGTTCGTCGCGGTGTTCCCCGCCAACGTGCAGATGGCGTGGGACTGGCGGCGCCGCTCGTGGCCCTGGCGCGCGGTGGCGTTCGGGCGCCTGCCGCTGCAGGCGCCGATGATCGCCCACGCGCTGCGGGTGCGGCGGGAAGCCTAGGGGTTGCCCCGGGGGCGCAGGGCGCCGTTCGGCAGCGCGGGCGCGGGGAGGCGGGCGGCGTCGCCGGTGCGGCCGTCGCGGGCGACGTAGCCGGGGACGTCGCCGAAGCGCTCGCCGCCCGCCTCCCAGTCGGCGCGGAAGGCGGCGATCTCGTCGTGGGTGCGGGCCACGAAGTTCCACCACATGACGATCTGCTCGCCGAACGGCGGGCCGCCGAGGAGCAGGACCCGGGCCTGCTCATCGGCCGTGATCTCCAGTCGTGACGGGCCGGCGGGCACGGCGCCGAGCTCCGCGGGCGCCAGCGCACGGCCCTGCAGCGTCACCGACCCGCGGTCGACGAGCAGGCCGTGCTCGAAGGCCGGGTCGACGTCGAGCACGAGCCGGGTGTCGGGCTCGAGGAGGAGCTCGGCGCCGAGCAGCGGCGACGCGGTGCGCACCGGCGAGGTGACCCCGGCGAGCCGGCCGAGGAAGACCCGCGCGGTCGCGCCCGGCGTCGGGCTGACCGGGTCGGGCGCGTGGTGGGCGAAGTCGCGCGGGGCGTCGCGGGCGTGGTCGGGCAGCGCGACCCACAGCTGCACGCCGTGCAGCACCGTCGTGGACGGCGTGCTGACCTCGGAGTGCGCGATGCCGTGCCCGCCGGTCATGAGGTTGAGCTCGCCGGGCCGCACGATCGCGTGCACGCCGTGGCTGTCGCGGTGCTCGACCTCGCCGGTGAACAGCCAGCTCACCGTGGCCAGGCCCGTGTGCGGGTGGGGCGGGACATCCATCCCGCCGCTCGCCGTCGTGTCGTCCGGGCCGTAGTGGTCGACGAAGCACCACGCGCCGATCAGCGAGCGCTGCCGCTGCGGCAGCGTGCGCCGCACGGTCATCGCGCGCGGCCCGCCGAGCGGCACCTCCCGCGGCGTGAGGACCTCGACGGGGCTGTCCGTGCCGCCGGGGGCGCAGGCGACCTCGGCGGGCGCGGTCTCGGTGTTGCTCACCCCGTCGATGATGCCCCTCGTCAGCGGGGGTCGGGGTCGACGTCCTCGGGCGGGCCGTCGTCGCGGTCCGGGTCGGCGTCCAGGTCGCGGGGATCGGCGCCGGCGATGGGTGCCTCCGGGTCGCCCTCGGGCACGCGGTCCTCCGCGGGCACCGCGGCGACGAGCGCGCGCAGGCCGTCCGCGTCGAGCAGGTCGGCCGGGGCGACGGTTCGGTCGTGCCGCACGTAGTACAGCTGCGCGCGCACCTGCTCGACCGGGAGACCCGACAGCGCCGACCACGCGAGGCGGTACGCCGCGAGCTGCACCGCCAGCGCCGGCAGCGCGTCGTCGCGGGGCACCCCGCCGGTCTTCCAGTCGACCACCGTCGCGCCGCCGTCGGCGTCGGCGAAGACGGCGTCGATGCGCCCGCGCACGAGCGTGCCCGCGACCTCGGTCTCGAACGGCACCTCGACCGCCACCGGGGTGCGCGTCGCCCAGCGGCTGGCGGTGAAGCGCTCGCGCAGCTCGGCGGCGTCGGCGGCCCCCGCCGGGTCGGCGGCGGCGTCGGCGTCCTCGTCGGCCGCGCCGGGCAGCTCGTCGAACTCGAGGAGCTCGGTGGCCGAGAACCAGCGCTCCAGCCAGGCGTGGAACTCGGTGCCCCGGCGCGCCCGCGGGTCGGGCGGGCGCGGCACCGGGCGGCGCAGGCGCCGGGCCAGCGCGTCCGGGTCGGCGGCGAGGTCGACGAGCTGGCTGACCGACAGCTGCGGGGGCAGCAGCACCCGGGCGTGCCGGTCGCGGGCCGCGGCGCGCTCGGCGAGCAGCACCTCGATGTCCGCGGCCCAACCCTCGGGGTCGTCCCGGGGCTCGCCGTCCGCGGGCTCGGTCGCTCCGCGGGCCGCCCGGACCAGCGCCGCCCCCTCCTCGACGGCCGCCCGGCGCCGGCCGAGGGGGTCGACCGGCCACGTCGCGTGGTGCACCGCCGCGGCCATGGGGTTGGGCTCGCCCTCCTCCGGGGGCTCGGCCCACACGTCGACGACCCCGCAGCGCCCGCCGCCGGCGGCCGCCAGCTCGCCGACCTCGGCGAGCAGGGCGGACGGGCCCCGCGGCGTCTCCCCGGTCTCGCCCCACCAGTGCCCGGACACCAGCAGCGCGTGCTCCGCCCGGGTCAGCGCGACGTAGAACAGGCGCCGCTCCTCCACCAGCCGGCGGTCGTCGAACGCCCGCTCGTGGGCGTCGAGGCGCTCCTGGACCTCCTTGCGGTCGGCGGCGTCGTCGAGGTCGAGCTCGGGGAGGTCGGGCCGGTCGCCCCGCAGCTCGACGGGCAGCGACGCCACCGACGTCAGCCACGAGCCCGACCGCTTGGCGGCGGGGAACACCTTGTCGACCACGTGCGGCAGCGCGACCAGCTGCCACTCCAGGCCCTTGGCGGCGTGCACGGTGAGCACCTGGACGCGCGTCCCGCCCGTCGCGGGGTCCGCGACGTCGACCTCGCCCGGCGTCAGGCCGTCCTCGGCGTCCTCGGCGGCGTCGAGGTAGGCCAGCAGCGCGGTGACCGTCGCCGTGCCGCCGGACGCGACGGCGCCGGTGGTGAAGTCGGCGACGACCTCGGCGAACGCGTCGAGGTGGGCGCGGCCGACCGGGCCCGGGCGGGCGGCGGTCTCGACGTCGAGCAGCAGCACGCGCTCGACGTCGGCGACGAGGTCGACGAGCGGGGCGGTGACCCGCCGGCGCAGCATCGCCAGCTCGCGCGCGAGGTGGGTGATGCGCTCGAGGCCAGCGGCCGAGTAGCGCCCGGGCGGGCCCGGGTCGTCGAGCGCGTCGACCAGCCCCGCGCGTTCGGCGTGCTCCCCTGGCAGGGCGGCGGCCACCGGGTCGGGGACGGCGTCACTCACCGTCGGACCGTGGTCGACAGGGGCGGCGAGCTCCCGGGCCCGGCGCCAGAGCGCGGCGAGGTCGGCCCCGCCGACCCGCCAGCGGGCCCCGGTGAGCAGGCGGACCGCGGCACCCCCGGCCAGGGGGTCGACCACGAGGCGCAGCGCGGAGACGACGTCGCGGACCTCGGGCTCGTCGAGCAGGCCGCCGAGCCCGACGACCTCGACGGGCAGGTCGCGGGCGCGCAGGGCGGCGGCCAGCGCGCTCATGTCGGCGCGGCGCCGCACGAGCACGGCGGTGGTCGGCGGCTCGCCGCCGGCGTCGGCCGCGGCGCGCCACCGGTCGGCGACGGCGTCGGCCAGCCAGCCGCGCTCGGTCTCGACGTCGGTGTGCAGCGCGACCCGCACGTCGCCGGCCGGGGCGCCGGGCCGGGGCCGCAGCTCGTCGACGGGGACCCCGCCGGCCCGGAGGGGCTCGGCGATGCCGTTGGCCAGCGCGAGGACCTCGGGCGGGTTGCGGAAGCTCGTGAGCAGGCCGTGGCGGCCGGCGGCGACCCACTCGCCGTCGGCGTCGGCGCGCGGGAAATCGGTGACGAACCGGGGCAGGTTGGCCGCGCTCGCGCCGCGCCAGCCGTAGATCGACTGGAACGGGTCGCCGACCGCCGTCACCGAGGTGTTCTCGTCGCCGGCGAACAGCGACCGCAGCATGATCCGCTGGGAGTGGCCGGTGTCCTGGTACTCGTCGAGCAGCACCGCGCGGAAGGCCGCGCGCTCGGCGAGCCCGACCTCCTCGTGGGCCTCGGCGAGCCGGGCGGCGGCGGCCATCTGGTCGGCGAAGTCGAGGCAGCGCTCGGCGCGCTTGCGGGCGGCGAGCTCGGCGACCAGCGGGAGCAGCGCGGCCCGGAAGCGCTGGGCGGCGACCTTGCCGGCGAGCGTCTGCGGCAGCGCCTTGCCCTGCCCCTTCGCGCGGGGGGCGTCCTCGACCGCGCGGGCGAAGCGCTCGGCGTGGACGCGCAGCGCCTCGGGATCGGCGAGGTGCTCGCCGAGCTCGCCCGCCAGCGCCTGCACGAGCGCGGTGACCGTGGCGGGCACGCGGTCGGTGTCGAGGTCCGCGGCCCAGGTGGCGACGATGCGGTGGGCGAGCTGCCAGGACGCGGTGGGCGAGAGCAGCCGGGCGCCCGGGTCGACGGGCAGGCGCAGGCCGTGCTCGGTGAGCAGGCGGCCGGCGTAGGCGTGGTAGGTCGAGATGGTGGGCTCGCCGGCGCGGGCGGCGAGGCGCCGGTCGCCGGTGGGGTCGAGCTCGTCGAGCAGCGGCGACGCGGCGAGCACCCGTAGGCGCCGGCGCACGCGGTCGGCGAGCTGGCCCGCGGCCTTGCGCGTGAACGTCAGGCCCAGCACCTGCTCGGGGCGGACCAGGCCGTTCGCCACCAGCCACACCACGCGCGCTGCCATCGTCTCGGTCTTGCCCGAGCCCGCGCCCGCCGTGACCAGCGCGGGCTCGGTGGGGGCGCCGACGACCGCGGCCTGCTCGTCGGTGGGGCGGCGCAGGCCGAGGCGCTCGGCGAGCTCGACGGGGTCGACCAGGCCCGTGGGCAACGCGATCGCGGTCACGGCACCTGCCTGCCCGAGGTGTGCACCGGGCAGGCCGTGCGGACCGGGCACCGGTCGCACGTGTCGTTCTCGCGGCCGACGAAGACGGGGCCCTCGGTGGCCCGGGCCGCGGCGGCGACAGCCTCGCGCCACTGCGCGAGGCCCTCGTCGTCGAGCGGCTCCTGCGCGCGCTCCTTGGCCGCGCCGCCGGCCCGCGAGAGGTAGACCAGCCGGGCGCCGCCCGGCGTGGTGCGCGCCGGGGTCTGGTGCGGGCCGGCGAGGGTCTCGGCGAAGGCGCCCAGCGCGGTGGCGAGCTGGTAGACCGCGAGCTGGGGGTGCGCCTCGGCGTCGGCCTTCGAGATCGGCGTCTTGCCCGTCTTGACGTCGATGATCACCGGGCGGCCGTGCGGGTCGATCTCGAGCCGGTCGACCCGCCCGCGCACCCGCACGCCCTCGGCCACGGCGACCTCCAGCTCCCGCTCGACGGCGACCTCGGTGAGGTGGGCGCGCGTCTGCTCCCGCCAGGCGAGGAACGACCCCAGCATCCGGCGGGTGTTGGCGAGCTCCCGGCGCGAGAACCACGGGGCGCCGGCATCCACCGAGGCCCACGCGACGTCGAGGGCCTCCTGCAGCTCCCGCTCCCCCGCGCCCTCGGCGGCACGCTGCACGAGGGCGTGGACCAGCGAGCCCGTGACCGACGCGAGCGAGTCGCCGTCGTCGCCGCCGTGGGTCTGCAGCGCCCAGCGCAGCGGGCACGTCAGGATCGTCTCCACCGCGCTCGGGCTGACCGACACCGGCGTGCCCGGCGCGCGCAGCGGCGCGTCGGTGGACGGGCCGAGCAGGCCGTACCAGTCGTCGGGGTCGGCGCCCGGGACGCGCGCGTCGGCGAGGCGGGCCAGGCCGGCCGCGGCGCGCTCGCGCTGCCGCGGGTCGGCGTCCGGGTCGGTGACGGCACGGCGCAGCTCGCCGACCAGCTCGGCGAGCACCAGCGCGCGCCCGGGGCGGCTGCGCGGGCGCTGGGCGTCACCCGGATCGTCGGCCACCGGGCCGCCGTCGACGTCGTCGAGGAAGCGGCTGGGCGTGACGTCCTCGGCCTCCACGGCGCTGACGTGCGCCGCGCGGCGCGCCCGCGAGAGCGCCACCGCGAACAGCCGCCGCTCCTCGGCGAGCAACGGCGCCTGACCCGACACCGCCGGGTCGTCGGGGACGCCGGCGAGCACGTCGACCAGGCGCTCGACGCCGAGCAGGGTGCCGCGGCGGCGCAGGTCCGGCCACGTGCCCTCCTGGACGTCCGGGACGACGACGACGTCCCACTCGCGCCCGCGGGCGGCGTGGGCGGTGAGCACGGCGACGGCCTCGCCGTCCGGGGCGCGGGGGGCGAGCGTGTCGGCGCGGATCCGCTGGTCGTCGGCCTGGGCGACGAAGCCCGCGACGGTGCCGCCCGGGAGGTCCTCGACGTAGCGCGCGGCGCGCTCGACCAGGGCGACGACGGCGTCGAGGTCGCGGTCGGCCTGCGCCCCGGTGACCCCGCCGCGCTCGCTGGCCGCCACCCACCGGCGCTGCAGCCCGCTGCGCTCCCACACCGCCCACAGCACGTCGGGCACCGAGGCGCCCGCGCGGATGGCGTGCGCGCCGGCGGCGAGGAGCTCGCCGACGCGGGCCAGCGGCGCGGCCTCCGACGGGCTGAGCAGCGCGAGGGGGTTCGGCTGTTCCTCGACGTGGTCGCGCAGCGCGTCGACGATGAGGGCGTCGCTCGGGGTGTCCGGCGCGCCGCCGCCGGCCTCGTGACGGCGCAGCAGGCCGCGGCGCAGGCGGCGCACGGCCAGCGGGTCGGCCCCACCGAGCGGGGAGGACAGCAGCGCGAGCGCGATGTCGGCGTCGAGACGGGGCGGGTCCGCGGCGCAGCGCAGCACGGTGAGCAGCGGGGCGACAGCGGGCAGCGCCGCCAGCGGGGTGTCGTCAGCGGGCACGGCGAGCGGGACGCCGGCGGCGAGCAGGGCGCGGCGCAGTGGCGGCAACGAGCCCGCCACCGACCGCACGAGCACCGCCATGCGCGACCACGGCACGCCGTCGGTGAGGTGGGCGCGGCGCAGCCGGTCGGCCACCGCGGCGGCCTGGCGGCCGGCTGTGGCGTAGACGTCGACGGTGAGGCGGCCCTCGTCGCCGGTCGCGTCGCCGGGCGGCGCGTGCCGCGTCCGGCCCGGGCCCGTGCCCGGCAGCGCGCCGACGACGCGGGCCACGGCGTCGCGCAGGACCGGGCGGCTGCGGTGATCGGTGCGCAGCACGACGGTCGCGAGCCCGCCCGGGTCGGCGTCGCGCAGCAGCGCGGGATCGGCGCCGCGGAAGCCGAGCACCGAGGAGTCCGGGTCGCCGGCGAGCACCCAGTCGTCCGCGGCGGCGCCCAGCGCGCGGGCGAGCTCGACCTGCTGGGGGTCCATGTCCTGCACGTCGTCGACCACGAGGTGGCGCACGGCCGCGCGCTCGACCTCGAGCAGCTCGGGGTCGGCGACGAAGGCGTCGAGCACCGCGGCGACGAGCTCGGCGGCGTCGAGCGGCGGCGCGCTCGCGAGAGGGTTGGCCGACCCGGCCGCGGCCCGCAGGAGCGTGACCTCCTCGTAGGTGCGGTAGAAGCGCCCGGCCGCCTGCCAGGCGGGCACGCCGTACTGCTTGCCGAGGTCGGCCAGCTCGCGGGGCCCGAGGCCGCGCTCGGCGGCGCGCAGCAGGAGATCGCGCACCTCGCCGGCGAAGGCGGGGGCCTCCAGCGCCGGGCGCATGCGCGGCGGCCAGCCCGACGGCGCGCCGACCTCCGCGACCTCGCCGGCCAGCAGCTCGCGCACCATCGCGTCCTGCTGGGCGCCCGGCAGCAGGCGCGGCGGCGCCTCGCCCCGCCGGGCGGCGTGGCGGCGCAGCACGGCGAAGGCGTAGGAGTGCACGCTGCGCACCAGCGGCTCGGCCGCGGCCCGGGCGCTCTCCGTGCCGCCCGCGAGCACCCGGCGACGGGCGGCGATCCGCTCGCGCAGGGCGGCCGCGGCCCGCCGGTCGCCCACGAGCACCAGGGGACGTGCCGCCGCGTCGGAGTGGAGCAGCCGCGCGACCCGCTCGGCGAGCAGCGTCGTCTTGCCCGTGCCCGGCCCGCCGAGCACGCGCAGGAACCCGGCGTCGTGCTCGACGACCCGCCGCGCGGCGTCGTCGAGCACCAGCTCGCCGGGCACCCACGGGGCGGCGCGGCGCAGCTCGGGAGCCCGGTCGGCACTCGTCGGGGCGGTCACGCCCACCACTCCACCACGACCCCCCGACACCCCTGCGCCGGGAGGTGGGCGTGTCGGCGCGCGGCGGCTTGGGCGCAGGGGTGTGCCAGCGTGGCGTCCACGCTGACGTTCAACGTTCGGAAATCCACCCGCTCGCGACGCGGTGGTCGGCGAGCACGACCCGTCCGTCGCGGATCTCGACGCCCTCGGCCCGCAGACGCTGGTGCTGCTCGTCGACGAGCTGCGGGGCGCTGGAACCGTCGGCACGCAGGACGCGGTGCCAGGGCAGGTCGGCGCCGTCCTCGCGCAGCACGCGGCCGACGAGACGAGCCGAGGCCTCGCCCACCTCCGTCGCGATCTGGCCGTACGTCGCCACAGAACCCTCGGGGATCGCAGCGATCGCCGCGCGGATGCGCTCGTGCCGGGCCTCGTCCACGGTCAGGAGTCCAGCACGGACCACCGACGGCTCGGCAAGATCATGGGTGATTTCCTGACCCTATCGGCGTGCTGTGCTCGATCGTCAGCAAGTGGACGCCACGCTGAGACACCCCGTGCCTCAGCCGCGGCGGTAGAGGGCGAGGTGCGCGGCGGCCGCGGCGTCCCAGGTGTGGGCGGCGGCGAGGGCGCGGCCCACCGTCGCGTGGGCGGGGTCGAGCTCCGGGTCCCCATCGACACCACTGCCGTCGAGCACGCTCGCGAACTCGCGCGCGAAGGACTCCGGGTCGTGCGCGAACCGCGCCGCGGCGCCGAAGACCTCGCGCAGCACCGGCAGGTCGCGGGTTACCAGCGGGACGCCCGCGGCCAGGGCCTCCATCGCCGCCAGGCCGAAGCCCTCCTTCGTCGACGGGAACGCGAACACCGCCGCGCCCGCGACGAGCCCGGGCAGCGCGGCGTCGTCGACCGGCCCCAGCACCACCGGCTCGACGCCCAGCTCCGCCGCCCGTGCGAACACCTCCGCGCGGTAGGGCCGGTAGTCGAACAGGGTGTCCCCGCCCGCCACGAGCAGCGGCACCTCGGGACGCCCGAGTGCCGCCATCGCCTCGACCAGCTCCAGCGTCCCCTTGCGCGGCTCGATCCCCCCGACGGCGAGCACGTAGCGCCCGTACCGCTCCCGCCACGGCGCCCCCGCCCCGGACTCGGCGGCGCGCGCGAACCGGGCCGCGTCGACCCCGTTGCCGATCACCGCCGGCTCCCGTCCCCAGCCGGAACGCACCTCCGCCGCCACCGCCTCCGACACGCACACCAGTTCCGCCGGCTCCACGATCGCCCGCTCGTGGCAGGCCGCGAGCTCGGGGGTCGTGAACCGGTCGAGGTGGTGCACCGTGCGCCACAGGCCGGCGTACCCCCGGGCCCGCCCCACCGCGTTCGCCGTGAGGCAGTCCTGGGCGTGGACGACGTCGAACCCGCCCGAGAACGCGTCGGCGAGCAGCGCGATCGACCTCAGGATCCGGTCGCCGACGGACTCGCCGTCGATCTCCGGCACCGGCACGAGCCGCACGCGCACCGCGGGCGTGACCGGCCGGAAGAACGCCGTGTCACCCCCGCGCGCGAGCGCCCACACCGTCACCTGGTGCCCGGCGCGGGCGAACGCCTCGGCCAGCGCGAGCGTGTGCACGACCCCGCCGCGCGGCTTCGTCGAGTAGGTGAGCAGGGCGATGCGCACGGTCAACCGTAGGTCTCGGGACGGCGCTCGGCGAGGTGGTGCAGCACGGCCCGGGCGGCGTCGACCGCCTCCGGGAGGTCGACCTCGGCCACCGCGAGCCCGCCCTTCGACCACGTCCGCGCCAGGATCTCCCCGCCCGGCCCGACGACCTTGGCCCGGCCGAGGAAGTGCAGCGCGCCGAGGCGCCCGCTCTGGTTGGACGACAGCCACACCACCTGGTTCTCCGCCGCCCGCGACTGGTCGTAGAGGTCGAACAGCCGCGCCTGCTTGTCCTGCGCCATCCGCGGCGCGCGGTGGGTCAGCGACGTCGGCCAGGCCGACAGGCACGCGATGATCTCCGCGCCGTCGACGGCCAGCGCCCGCGGCGCCTCGGGGAACGTCTTGTCGTGGTCGATGAGCAGCCCCATCCGCCCGACGGGGGTGTCGAACGCCGCGAACCGGTCCCCCGGCGCGAACAGCGGCGCCACGCCGGCCGGGATGTGCACCTTGCGGTGCCGCCCGAGGATGCCGTCCCCGGACAGGCACACCGCGGCGTCGTAGCGCAGCGGCCCGTCGCCGTGGTCGGGGCCCCGCTCGGAGTAGCCGAGGCAGACGACCATGTCGCCGGCGATGTCGATCACCGACCGGACCTCGTCCCCGTTGGGCTCGAGCAGCGGCGGCAGGCAGTCCGCGTCCGGCCGCCGCAGGTCGGTGAGGTACCCGCCGAGCGCCCCGTCGGGCAGCGCCAGGAGGTCCACCCCCGCGTCGCGGGCGTGCGAGACGATCATCTTGATGCGGTCGAGGTCGAACCCGACGTCGCGCGTGAAGTGGGCCGCGGCGGCGGCGAGGCGGACCACGGGCGGGCCCTAGCCGGCCCGGGCCGGGACGGGGGCGAGCGGCGCCGCGTCGTACGAGGCCGGGCGCCGGTCGCGCAGGTGGCCCATGAACCGCCGGGCCGCCTCGACGGCCTCGTCGACGTCCACCGACGCCACCGCCAGCCCCGCCTCGGTGCCCGTGGTCGCGAGGACCTCGCCGCCCGGGTCGACGACCTTCGCGCTCGCGACGAGGCGCATGTCGCCGAACGTCCCGGCCTGGTTGGCCGAGACCCAGACGATCTGGTTCTCCAGCGCCCGGGCCCGGTCGAACAGGTCGAACCGGCGCGTCCAGCGGTCCTCGGCGAGCACCGGGGCCTGGTTGGTGCGCGCGGCGGGCCACGCCGACATGCACACCACGACCCGCGCCCCGTCCACGGCCAGCGCCCGCGCGGCCTCGGGGAACGCCTTGTCGTAGCAGATCATCATGCCGAGCCGGCCGACCGGCGTGTCGAACGCCCGGAAGCGGTCACCCGCGGCGTACGAGTTGTTCTCGTTGAGCGGCTGGTGGACCTTGCGGTGGTGGCCGAGCACGCCGTCGCCGTGCACGGCCACGCAGCTGTTGTAGGGCAGCCCGCCCGAGGCGGCGTCACCGCGCTCGCAGAAGCCCGCGGTGACCACCGTGTCCCCGGCCAGCGCGATCAGCCGCCGCACCTCGGGGCCGTCGACGTCCAGCTGCGGCGGGACGTCCTCGGGGTCGTCGTGCAGCGACGACAGGTACCCGCCGAGCGCGGCTTCGGGCAGCGCGAGCAGGTCGGCACCGGCGCCCCGTGCCTGCGCGAGCAGCGCCTCGATCCGCGCGAAGTCCTCGTCGAGGTCGCGGCCGAAGCCCGCGGCCGCGGCGGCGAAGGTCCTGACGGTCATGGGTGGTTCCCTCCGGTCGGTGCGGCGTGCTCCGCGGGGCCCAGTCCGGTGACGCCGCCCGCGACGGCCTCGGTGGTCTCGCCGTCGGGCCAGCGCAGGGCGACGCCGGGGCCGTCGGTGAGCTCCCCGCAGACCGCGCTCGTGGCCGGGCCGGCCGACGGCGCGGGCGCGCCGGGCTCGTCGGCGGTGAGCAGGCCGAAGCCCGGGAAGCAGGTCAGCCAGTCGGCGACGGTCGCGCCGGTCGGGCGCGGGACGGCGGCGACGTCGAGCACCGCGCCGGCGCCCGAGGCCTCGGCGAGCATCCCCAGCGTCCCGACGACGCCGGCCATCGAGACGTCCTTGGCCGCCGCGGGCCGGTGAGCAGCGTCGGGCCCGATCGCGGCGACCATCGCCCGCAGGTCGGCGGGCGCGCGGGTCGACGTCGAGTCCCACTGCCGGCCGGTGTAGCCGGGACGCCAGCTGCCGTGCAGGTCGGCGGTCAGGCGCACGGCCATGCCGGGACGTCCGCCGGCCGCGGGCACGGGCGTCGCCGTGCGCCCGAGGGCGGTGACGGCGAGCGACGCGGGCACCTCGAGCTGCGTGTGCCCGCCGATCACGGGCACGCCGTAGGCGTCGGCGGCGGCGCGCAGCCCGGTCAGGACCCGGTGGGCGAAGGACGCGTCGCGCGCGCCGACGGCGTCGAGGAGCGCGGTCGGCGCGGCCCCCATCGCCGCGAGGTCGTTGACGTTGACCAGCACCCCGCACCAGCCCGCCCACTCCGGGTCGCGCTCGACCATCGCGGGCAGGATCGCGTCGCAGGCCGCGACGACGTCGCTGCCCGGGACCGGCGCGCCGTCGTCGCCGACGTGCGGCCCGCTACCGGCCAGGCCGGCGACGAGCTCGCCGAGCGGGGCCTTGGTGGCCGCCACGAGGTCGGCGAAGCGCCCGACCGGCCAGCGCATGCGCACGTGCGGGCGGCCCGCGACCGTCGTCTCCCGCACCCGTCGCCAGCCCAGGCGGCGGAACAGCGTCTCGTTGGGGGCCTGGACGTCGGCCTCGAAGCGCAGGACGCCGGCGGCCTCGGCGCGGGCGCAGGCGGCGCGGACCAGGGCGGCGCCGACCCGCACGCCCGCGCGGCGGCGGGCCGTCGGGGCGACGACGAGGCGGCTGCCCGTCCACCACCCGAGGTCGGGGCGCGAGGCGTCGGGGTCGACCGGCGCGAGGCGGACGCCGCCGAGCACCTCCCCGGCGCCGTCG
The DNA here is from genome assembly GCF_039542135.1 of Actinomycetospora chlora. Lineage (NCBI taxonomy): Bacteria > Bacillati > Actinomycetota > Actinomycetes > Pseudonocardiales > Pseudonocardiaceae > Actinomycetospora > Actinomycetospora chlora. Next base: position 14,375 of record NZ_BAABHO010000027.1, on the reverse strand, counting down.
CGGGCCACCAGCACGACCGCGCGCGGGTCGTGGTCGTGCTCGTCGAGGTCGCCGGCCGCGCCGTCGATCCCCTGGCGGAACAGACCCTGCTCGTCCACGAACACCGCACGCCGCAGCGCCCGGTGGGCGACGACGTCGGGGTGGCGCGCGTCGATCGCGGGCGCCTCGGCGACGGTGACGTCGCGGGCGGGCCGGCGGGTGCGCCCGCCGAGGATCTCGTCGGCGGCGCCCAGGTCGAGGATCGACACGGCGCTCAGCCCCCCGCCGCGGACAGCGCCGAGCACGCGCCGCAGGCCGCGCAGCCGGCGGCCTGGTCGGCGCCGCGCATGCCGGCGGCCTGCAGGACCTTGGCGACGCGCGCGGTGACCTCGGCGAGCAGCTCGGGGTCCGGCGCGGGGTCGCCGTCGGCGAAGGCCAGCGTGCCGGGGATCGGGCGGTACGGGACGACGAAGGGGTAGACGCCGCGGTCGACGAGCGCGGCGGCGCCGGCGACCAGCTCGTCGGGATCCTCGCCGAGGCCGACGATGAGGTAGGTCGAGACGGCGTTCGCCCCGAATAGGCGCACGCTCTCGTCCCAGGCGAGCCAGTACTGGCTCAACGGGACCGTGGCCTTGCCGGGCATCCAGCGGGCGCGCACCGCGTCGTCGAGGGACTCGACGTGGATGCCGATCGCGTCGGCACCCGCGTCCTTCAGCTCCTGCAGGGCGGCGAGATCGTCGGGCGCGGGCGGCTCGCACTGCACCTGGACGGGCAGGCCGGGCACCGCGGCCCTGATCGCGCGCACGCAGCGGGCGAGGTGGCGGGCGCCGCGGTCGCGGCCGTTCGACGTGCCGGTGGTGAGCACCATCTGCCGCACGCCGTCGAGCCGGACGGCGGCGGCGGCGACCTCGGCGAGCTGGTTGGGCGTCTTCACCGCGGTGGTGGCGCCGCTGCGCAGCGACTGCTCGATGGCGCAGAAGCGGCAGCGCTGGTCCTCCCCGTAGCGCACGCACGTCTGCACGACCGTCGTGGCGAGCACGTCGTCGCCGTGCAGCCGCGCGATCTGCTCGTAGGGGACGCCGTCGGCGGTGGTGAGGTCGTAGAAGGCGGGGCGGGCGACGGTGTCGACCTCGACGCCCAGGTCGGTGACGCCGCCGTCGGGGCCGGTGCGCACGAGGCGACCGTCGCGCAGCCGGTACGGGCTGGCCGGGTTGATCGGGACGGTGGTCTTGAGCCCGTCGACGAGCACGTGGCCGTCGGCGGACGGGCCGGCGCCGCCGGGGCGGCGCAGCGGGATGGAGGGGCCGAGGTCGACCGCGACGCCGCGGACGGCCACTTCGGAGCGGGCGGCCAAGTAGGGATCGGTCGGCAGCCCGAGATCGTGCGGGGACATCAGCGGGCCTCCTGGCTCTGCGCGGGGGTGTCGCCGACCGGCGCGGGTCGCCCCGCGCCGGCCGGGCTCACGTCAGAGCTGGTAGGTCGAGTTGATGATGGCGCCCTTGCGCGCGTAGTAGATGAGCGCGTCCTGCACGTCGAGCGGGTGCGTCGGGATGATGCCCTCGATGAGGTCCTCCTCGCGGGCACCGTGCAGTGAGAGGCCGAAGCGGCAGCAGTACACCTTGCCGCCCTCGCCCATGAACGTCTTGAGCTGGTCGTTGATGTTGTGCTCGCCGGGGAACGCGGAGGTGCCAGTGGTGGGGAACCCGCGCGTGGCCAGGCAGTTCAGCGAGCCCGGGCCGTAGAAGTACATGGCCGACTCGAAGCCCTTGCGCAGCGCGCGCGTGGCCTGCAGGACGGCGACGAAGCTGACCGACGACTCGTGCGCGATGCCGTGGACCAGCGTGAAGTAGGTCTCGCCGTTCTCGGCCTGGAGGTCGGGGAAGACCTTCGTGCCGCCGTAGATGCTCGACCCCTCGGGCAGCGACGGGTGCGGGATCTCCTCGAGGCTCTTCTTCTCGACGTCGGAGAGCTCGGTGCTGGTCATGCTCTTCTCCTCGACAGGTGCGGCAGGTGGGCGCCCTCGACCGGGACGCGGATCCTGGGGAAATCGCGGGGGAGGCAGGGTCCTCGCCGACCCCGGGGCGGGACCGTTGGCGATCCGGTTCCTCGCTGCGATCAGCACACCAACCGCCGATTGCCGAAGTGTTTCCTCGTGACTACGACGGAGGGTCGTCCTCGACCCCGTGTTTCAGCGCAGTGACCCGCCGCCGTGGGAGGACGCGCATCCGGGATGCGAGCAACGCGGCATTGCTGGCATCCCACGCCAGGATCGCCACATGCTCGCCGACGGGACACGCCGATGGGGTCACGGCGCTCGTCCTCGGGACGCGAAGGCACGCGATGAGCCGTGTGGTGGCGTGCTCCCGCCGCGGCCGCGACACCTCGTCCACACCCCGTCCGTCCGTCCACAGATCGGCCGCGGACCCTCGTTCCACGGACGGGCGTCGGGTGACGCTCCAGCCGTGCGACGTGCAACACGGACGATCGATTCGGACAGGCTCGTGGCCGCGAGCATCGAGGGCGTGATCGCGGTGCGGACCCTCGTCGCTCTCGGCATGGACGAGACGACCGTGTACCGGAGGTGCCGATACGGCGGCCCGTGGCGGCGCCTGCTCCCGGGGATCATCGTGCTGCACAACGGCACCCCCACCCGTCGCGAGCGAGAGATCGCGGCTCTCCTCTACGGGGGTCCCGACGCGGTGCTCACCGGGACCGCGGCCTGCCGGCACCTCGGTCTCCGACGCCTGCCCGAGGACGAGACCGTGCACGTCCTCGTGCCGGACCACCGCCAGGTCCGCAGCGCAGGCTTCGTCGTCGTCGAACGGACCACGCGCATGCCGCGCGCCCTCGAGCGGGATGGTCTGGCCTGCGCGCCGCTGGTCCGCGCCGTCCTCGACGAGGCCCGACGCAGACGGAACCCCACGAGCATCTCGGCTCTCCTCGCCGAGCCCGTCCAGCAGCGGATGCTGCTCGTCGAGCAGCTGGAGGAAGAGCTGGAGGCCGGCTGCCGGCGGGGGACGGCCGCACCTCGGGCGGTCCTGCGCGCGGTCCAGGCCGGGGTGCGGTCGGCTGCGGAGTTCGAGGCCCGGGAGTGGTGGGTGGCTCGCGGGCTACCAGCGGCGCGGTTCGACGTCCGCCTCCTGCGTCCCGACGGCCGCTTCCTGGCACTCGTCGACGTCTACGTCGAGGAGGTCGGCCTCGTCTGGGAGGTCGACTCGGTCGAAGAGCACTTCGCCACGCCCGACCAGGTCGAGACGACGGCTCGGCGGCAGCGGCTCCTGCGCGACGTCGGGCTCGTCGTCGTGAGCAGCCGCCCGACCCAGGTCCGCGACGACCCTGACGGTGTCGAGCGGGACCTCGATCAGGGACTGGCGATCGCCGCACAGCTCCCGGCTCCGGATGTCCTGGTCGTCGACGGGATCGCGCAACGGGCCTGATCATCGGCGTGTCGCGCGGCGAGGATGTGGCGATCCTGGCGCCCTGTGCCAGCAATGCCGCGTTGCTCGCACCGGCGGAGCCCTGCGCCCCTGCTGGTCGGGTCAGCGGGGGCCGGGAGGTGTCAGCGGTCGATGGGGGTCGAGCCGTCGCCCGTCTCGACACCGCCGGAGGGGTAGTAGTACGTCCGGCCGTTGCTGTCGGTGTAGGTGCTGCCGCCGCTGGACGACGTGCTCACCGCGACGTTGTTCACGACGCTCGAGAGGAAGGTCGTCACCTGCTCGCCGGCCGCTCCGAGGTTCGACAAGCCGTTGCGCGTGGTCTGCGCGGCTCCCACGGGGTTGGAGATGATCGCGAACAGGACGGCCAGCCCGATGATGATGCCGATCACGCGCCCCATGGGCACAGCATCACCCCATCGTGACGCCGCGTAAACACCGAGATGTCCGTCAGTCGCCGAGAAGTCGATCTGCGTCGACGTCGACGAACCCGATCGGGGGAGCGATGGCCTGCGCACGGTCGACATCGGGAGGCCCGACCGGCCGTCGAGGCTCCGGGACCCGCGTCGGCACCGGTCGGGGGCGTCGGTGGGTGCGCGCGAGGAGGCGGTCGCCGACGACCGTCCCGAGGTACGCGTCGGCGGGGTCGAGGACGTCGAGCACGCCGCCCTCTTCCCCCCACGGGAACCACCCGACCCACCGGTCGCGGGTGTTCCACACGTACGGCAGCCCGGGCCGGTACCAGGCGATCCACCGGCCGTCGGACGCGTAGAGGTGCACGTCGAGGCCGCCGGCAGGTCGGCGCGGCGGGCTCACGCGCCCACTCCGGCGGCGGCCCCCGCGGACACCCCCGCCTCGTAGCGGGCCAGCACCACCGCCACGACGTCCGGGTGGTCGCCCAGCGGTTCGGCCACGACGGCCGCGCCGGCGTCCGCGAGCCACCGGTGGAAGGCCCCCGGCGCGAGCAGCCAGGTCGCCGCCACCACGCGCGGTCCCCGCGACGCCGCCGAGGCGACGACCGACGCCACCCGCGGCTCCCCGCCGGCGATGTAGCCGACGGGCACCTCGTGACCGACCCGCGCGGTCAGCAGCGCCGCCGCGGTCCGCAGGTCGTCCTGGGCGCCCGGGTCGCGGGAGCCCGCGGCGGCGAGCACGACGGTGTCGCCGGGCCGTGCCCCGGCCTCGGCCAGCCGGTCGAGCAGCACGCCGACCAGCCGCGGGTCCGGCCCGAACGTCTCGGCCACGACGACGTCGTCCCGCCCGGTCGCGGCCAGCTGCTCCGGCACGTCGACCCGCACGTGGTACCCCGACGCCAGGAAGGCGGGCACCACCACGACCGGTCCCGGGAGCGAGGACAGCGCTTCGGCGAGGGTCGGCCCCACCACGTCCGCGTACGCCAGCCCCACCGTCACGGCCGGCAGCGCGTGCCGCACCGACGCGAGCAGGCGCTCCCACGTGGCGCGACCGTCGGCGTCGGCGGTCCCGTGGGCGAGCAGCAGCAGGGCCGGTGCCGTCACGTCAGCTGGGCCTGCCGGGCGTGCTCCTCCAGCCGCTTGACCATCGACCCCAGCCGGAACCGCTCGGGCGCGATGCCGACGACCCCCAGACGCTCGAGCGGCGCCGCGGTCACCGGCCCCACGCACGTCGCCAGCACCTCCCCCGACGCCAGCGCCGCCACGACCTCGGACCGCAGCCCCCGCGCCGACGCCCGGTGCACCAGGCCCTCGACCGACGGCGCGCTCGTGAACGTCACGGTGTCGACCTCCCGCGCGAGGATCGCGTCGATCAGCGTGTCGACCGCGGCGAGGTCCGGCGGCGGCTCCCACCGGTACACGGTCACGGTCACGACGTCCGCCCCCGCCGAGCGCAGCGCGGCCAGGAAGTCGATCATCGGGTCGCCGTGCAGCTGCACCGCGATCCGCACCCCGTCGACCCCCGACGCCAGCAGGTGCTCCAGCACCTCCGGCGACGACTCCGTCTCGTCGGCCGACCACGCCTCGCGCAACCCGGCGCCGCGGATCGCGCCCCGCGCCTTGGGCCCGCGGGCCAGCAGCGTCGCCGACGACAGCACCCCGAACAGCTCGGACTCCAGGCCCCACGAGGCCGCCACCTCGAGCCACCCGCGGAAACCCTGCCCGGTCGTGGCGACGACGACCGCCGGCGGCGCCGCGACCAGCTCCCGGGTGGTCGCGGCCAGCTCGGCGTCGTCGGTCAGCGGCACGATCCGCATCGTCGGCCCGTGCAGCACCTGCGCACCCTTGCGGCGCAGCAGGTCGAGCTGGTCGTCGGCGCGCCGGTCGGCCGTCACCCCGACGCGCCAGCCCTCGAGCGGGCGCGCGGTCACGCGTGCCCGACCTGGATGACGCCGTCCACCACCCGCACAGGATAGGTCGCGGCGCCGGCGGCCACCTCAGACCTCCGCGTACGACATCCGCCTACCGGTCGTCGGGTCCGTCGCCGCCGTGGCCCTCCGCATGTAGACGAGGTAGGTGACGACGAAGCACACCGCGTAGAACGCGACGAACGACCAGAACGCCGGCGTGCCGCTCTTCGTCGCCTGGAACGACGAGCGGAACGCGAGGTTGATCAGCAGGCCGCCGAACGCGCCGATCGCGCCGGCGATGCCGATGACGGCGCCGGAGGTGCGGCGGGCCCACAGCAGGGCCGCCTCCTGGTCCCAGCCGCGCCCCTCGGACGCCGCGAGCGCCTTGGTGCGGAAGACCGCCGGGATCATCTTGTAGACCGAGCCGTTGCCGATGCCCGAGGTGATGAACAGCAGCACGAAGCCGGCGGTGAAGAGCGCGAGCGAGTCGATCGCGGACGCCCCGATGCAGATCAGCGAGGCGACGGCCATGGCGACGAAGTTCCAGAACGTCACCCGGGTGCCGCCGATGCGGTCGGAGAGCCAGCCGCCGACGGGCCGGATGAGCGACCCGAGCAGCGGGCCGATGAACGTCACCGCGGCGGCCTGCAGCGGCGTGCGCCCGAACTGGTTCTGCAGCACGAGCCCGAACGCGAAGCTGTAGCCGATGAACGACCCGAACGTCCCGATGTAGAGGAACGAGATGATCCAGGTCTGCGCGTCGCGGGTGGCCTCCTTCAGCGCGCCGGTGTAATTGCGCACCGAGCTCAGGTTGTCCATGAACAGCGCCGAGCAGACGACCGCGACCACGATCAGCGGGATGTAGATCCCCAGCAGGATCCGCGGCGCCCCCGTGCCCGCCGTCGCGATGATCAGCAGGCCGAGGAGCTGCACGACCGCGACGCCGAGGTTGCCCCCGCCCGCGTTGATGCCGAGCGCCGCACCCTTGGCCTTCTCGGGGAAGAAGGCGTTGATGTTGGTCATCGACGACGCGAAGTTGCCGCCGCCGACCCCGGCGAAGATCGCCACGATGATGAACGTCGTGTACGACGTCCCGGGGTGCATGACGATCGCGGCGAGGATCGACGGGATCAGCAGCAGCGCGGCACTGATGATCGTCCAGTTGCGGCCGCCGAAGACCGCCACGGCCATCGTGTAGGGCAGGCGCAGGACCGAGCCGACGAGCGTCGGCACCGACACCAGGAAGAACTTGCCGGCGGTGTCGATGTGGTAGGTCGACTCCGGCATGAACAGCACGAGGACCGACCACAGCGACCAGATCGAGAACCCGATGTGCTCCGAGAGCACCGAGATCCACAGGTTGCGTCGGGCGATCCGCTTGCCGGTGCTCTGCCAGAACGACTCGTCCTCGGGACGCCAGTCGTCGATCCAGCGGCCACGCAGCAGGCTGCCTCGCGGCTGCGCTGCGGTCATGGTCCTCGCCTCCTCGCCGTGGGGACCGGCGGCAGGCCGTGGTGTCGACCCCGCATCCGTTCGGCGGGACGGTAGGAACCGGGTGTTACGTGGCGATGACCGTGTGTTGCACCCGGGCGACGGCCGGTGCGGGCAACATCACGTGCTCAGGCGGGCAGCAGGCTCCCGACGAGCCGCGCGGCGTGCTCGAGGCCCTGCAGCGACTCGCGGGTGCACGACGGGTGCTGGGCGTGCACGGCGAGTCGGAAGAGCAGCGCGTGCAGCAGCATCTGCGGCCACGCCACGAGGTGCGACCAGCGCGTGATGATCCCCGGGTCGGCCCCGCCCCAGGCCAGGGCGTCGATGACGACGACGGCGGCCGCCCACTCGACCGGCCGCCAGAACGGCACGAGGTCGAGCACCGCGGGCGGGGCGCCCGGGTCGGCGGGGTCGAACAGCACGGTGCCGAAGAGGTCGCCGTGGACGAGCTGCGACGGCCGCTCGAGCGGGCGCCGGCGGCGGGCGAGCTCGGCGAACAGCGTGCCGCCGGTCTCCGGGTCGAGCGGGATGTCGCGCTCGCCGAACGCCGCGCGGTCGGCGCGGGCGAGCAGGTCGTCGCGGTCGTCGACGAGACGGGGACGCTCGAGCCGCGCAGTGGCGCGGTGCAGCCGCAGCGACGCGGCGATGACGTCGTCGTGGCGCGGCTCGACGCGTCCGGCGACGTCGTGGCTGGCCGCCCAGCCGGCGACGACGCGGCGGCCGTCGCTGGCCCGCACGGGCCGCGCGAGGCGCAGCCCGTCGACGCCGGCCGCGGCCAGCTCCTCGACCGCGCCCGCCGACCACGCCGCGAGCACCGTGTCCGCCACCGGGCGCAGCACGAGGCCGTCGCACCACCAGGCGGGACCGGGGAGGTCCGGGCGCGGGCGCGGCACGGAGTCGCGGACCCCGAACGCCGTGCGCACGTGCTCGGGCGGCCCGTACTCCAGCCGCGGGTCGGACCCGGCCCCGCGCGCGGCGTCCCCGCCCGGCGCGTCGGCCGAGGGCGCCGGGTTGTGCGGGGGCGCGGCGGTCACGCTCCGCACGCTACCCGCGCGTGCGGAGCGTCCCGTTCACTCGCACACGGCGTGTCTGGGTTGGTTTCACCAGACCTTGTAGGGCAGGAACTTGCCGTTGAACGTCAGCTTCACCCGGTCGCCCTTGGGGTCCTCGACGCGCTCGAGGTCGAGGGTGAAGTCGATGGCGCTCATGATGCCGTCGCCGAACTCCTCGCGGATGAGCTCGTGGATGCTCGTCCCGTACACCTGCAGGGCCTCCTGGAGGCGGTAGGTCACCGGCTCGGTCGGGTCCATCGCCTGCTCCCCGCGCACCGGCGGCAGCGAGAGCGACGCGATCGCGTACTCGTCGAGACCGAGCAGTGCGCCGATCTTCTGCGCCTGCTCGGCGTCGAGGGGCTGCTGGCCGAGCAGCGCTGACGTCGTCCAGACCAGGGAGCGGCCCAGCTCGTCGGCCAGCTGCTGCCACGTCAGGCCCTTGGCCTCCTTGGCCTTGACGACCTCGCGGCCGGCCTCGAGACGCTCGTCCTTGTCGCTCATGTCCCTGCACTCCTCACGTCGGGTCACGTCGGGCGGGTGGGGACGACGCTGTCCTCCAGGGCCAGTACCCGGCGCAGCCGCGCGGTCCACCAGTCGCGGGCGGCGGGTCCGGCCGCGTGACGCTCGAGCAGGGCGGGGTCCGGCGCCGGCGGGTGCGGGAGGACGGGCAGCACGCCGCGCTCCGGGTGCAGCGGGGCGGCGACGACGTCGGCGGCGAGCAGGTCGGCCGTGCCCAGCCCGCACGCGAACGGCAGCTCCGGCAGCGCCCCGGCCAGCGCGAGGCCGGCGGCCAGGCCCACGGAGCTCTCCACCGCCGACGACACGACGCACGGCAGCCCGATCTGCTCGGCCACCCGCAGCGACGCCCGCACCCCGCCCAGCGGCGCGACCTTGAGTACGGCCACGTCGGCCGCCTCGGCCCGCGCGACGCGCAGCGGGTCCTCGGCGCGGCGGATCGACTCGTCGGCCGCGACGGGGACGTCGACGCGGCGGCGCAGGGCCGCGAGCTCCTCGACCGTCGCGCACGGCTGCTCGACGTACTCGAGCCCGCCCGCGGCCCGGGCGAGCGCGGTGATCGCGGCGACGGCAGCGTCGACGTCCCAGCCGCCGTTGGCGTCGACGCGCACCCGCCCACCGGGTCCCAGGGCGTCGCGGACGGCCTCGACGCGGGCGAGGTCCTGCCCCGGGTCCTGACCCTTCTCGGCGACCTTGACCTTCGCCGTCCGGGCGCCGGAGTCGGTGACGATGCGGTGCGCGTGGTCGGCGTCGACGGCCGGGACGGTGACGTTGACCTCGACGCGGTCGCGCACCGGCGCCGGCCAGCCGTCCTCCGCGGCCTCGCGGGCGCAGCGCCACCACGCGCGCGCCTCGGCGTCGTCGTACTCGGGGAAGGGGCAGAACTCGCCCCACCCGGCCGGGCCCTCCACGAGCAGGGTCTCGCGCACCGTGATCCCGCGGAAGCGGGTGCGCAGCGGCAGCGCGACGACCGACGGTGTCCCGACCACCGACCTACCCTAGATCGGTGCGCGCCCTGGTGACGGTCCCGACCGACGGGAGCCCCGCGGCCGCCCGCCACCTCGGGGAGGCGGCCGCGGCGGCGGTGGCCGGGGACGGGCCGGCCGTGCTGCCGACGGGGCCCGGCGAGGACGCGGACCCGGCCCTGCTCGGCCCGGTGGACGACGCCGTCGCCGCCGTCGTCACCACCACCGGCTCGACCGGCGTCCCCAAGGCCGTCCTGCTGCCGGCCGCGGCGCTCGCGGCCTCGGCGCGGGCCACGTACGCCCGGATCGGCCCGCCCGGGCGGTGGTTGCTGGCGCTGCCCGCCCACCACGTCGCCGGCCTGCAGGTGCTGCTGCGCTCGGCGGAGCCCGCCGCGGTGATGGACCTCCGCGCGGGCTTCCGGACCGACGCGTTCACCGCGGCGGCGGCCGCGTCCGGTGCGGCGTACACCTCGCTCGTCCCGACCCAACTCGTGCGTCTGCTCGACGCGGGCGGCCCCGCGCTCGACGCGCTGCGCGGCTTCACCGCGGTGCTGCTCGGCGGGGCCGCCGCCGACCCGTCGCTGCTCGACCGGGCCCGCGCCGCCGGCGTCCCCGTGGTGACGACCTACGGCATGAGCGAGACCTGCGGCGGCTGCGTCTACGACGGCCGGCCGCTCGACGGCGTGACCGTCACGCTGGAGCCCGACGGGCGCATCGTCCTCGGCGGGACGACGCTGGCGGCGGGCTACCGGGGCGCGGTGTCCGACGCGGACCGGGCCGCGTTCACCGGCGGCGGGTTCCGCACCAACGACCTCGGGGTGTGGACCGACGACGGGCGTCTCGAGGTGCTCGGGCGCGCGGACGACGTCATCGTCACCGGCGGGGAGAACGTCGCACCGGCGCTCGTCGAGCGGGCCCTGCTCGCGCAGGACGGGGTACGCGAGGCGTGCGTCGTCGGGCTGCCGGACCCGGAGTGGGGGGCGCGGGTCGTGGCCGCCGTCGTCGGCGACGGGCTCGACCCCGACCGGCTGCGGGCGACGGTGGCCCCCCAGCTGGGCCACGCGGCGCCCCGGTCGGTCACCGTGCTCGACGCGATCCCCGCGCGCGGCATCGGCAAGCCCGACCGCGAGGCGCTGCGCCGGCTGCTCACTTCGGGGGCAGGGTCCTGACGTAGGACACACCCTCGCCGACCCAGCTCTCGAGCGCCGCGTCGTCGCCGAGCTCGTCGCCCGCGACCCGCAGCCACCCCGTCATGGGCCGGCCGCGCATGATCATGGGCTCGACGCCGGCGCGGGCCAGGAGCTCGTCCTCGCGGGCCGGGTCGACCCGGACCAGGATCCCGCCCTGCGAGCTCGCGGCGATCGCCATGTGCCCGTCGAGCAGGAACGCGAGCCCGCCGAACATACGCTTCTCGCTGAGGCCGTCCTGTCCCTCGAGCGCCGCGCGCAGGCGCCCCGCCAGTGCCTCGTCGTGGGCCACGGCGGCGAGTATGGCCTCGCGTGATCGCCCTTTCCAGGACGTGCGCCGCGTCCAGCGCGCACGCGGTCCTCGGTCCGGCGATCACGGCACCGGGGCCGCGCTGCTCCTAGGGTGCCGACCATGGTCGACGCCGACGCTCCCCTGTTCGATCCGGCCGCCTGGCGGGAGGTCGGCGAGTTCACCGACATCACCTACCACCGCCACGTCGAGCTGGGCTGCGTACGCATCGCGTTCGACCGCCCCGAGGTGCGCAACGCGTTCCGCCCCCACACGGTCGACGAGCTCGCCACGGCCCTCGAGCACGCTCGGACCAGCGCGGACGTCGGCGCCGTGCTCCTCACCGGCAACGGGCCCTCACCCCGGGACGGCGGGCACGCGTTCTGCTCGGGCGGCGACCAGCGCATCCGCGGGCGCACCGGCTACCAGTACGCCGAGTCCGAGAGTGAGGTGTCGGCCGACGAGAAGGGCCGCGCGGGCCGGCTGCACATCCTGGAGTGCCAGCGGCTGATCCGGTTCATGCCCAAGGTCGTCATCGCCGTCGTCAACGGGTGGGCCGCCGGCGGCGGGCACTCGCTGCACGCGGTCTGCGACCTCACCCTCGCCAGCGCCGAGCACGCCCGCTTCAAGCAGACCGACGCCGACGTCGGCAGCTTCGACGCCGCCTACGGGTCGGCCTACCTCGCCCGCGCCGTCGGGCAGAAGTTCGCCCGCGAGATCTTCTTCCTCGGCCGGACCTACACGGCCGAGCAGATGCACCACATGGGCGCGGTCAACGAGGCCGTCCCGCACGCCGAGCTGGAGACCACCGCGATCCAGTGGGCGCGGGAGATCCTCGGCAAGTCGCCCCAGGCGCAGCGCATGCTCAAGTACGCGTTCAACCTCCCCGACGACGGTCTCGTCGGCCAGCAGCTCTTCGCGGGCGAGACCACGCGGCTCGCGTACATGACCGACGAGGCCACCGAGGGCAAGGACGCGTTCCTCGGGAAGCGCGCGCCGGACTGGAGCCCGTTCCCCTGGTACTACTGACCAGCCGGTACCGAGGTCGGCAGATCGGGCAGGGCCAGGTCGGAGACGGACGGCCCGGCCGCGTCGCCCGTCTGCACGCCGTCCTCGCTGTCGCCCTGGTTGACGCAGGTGTTGCCGAAGGCCGGGTTGAGGAAGCCGACGGTGTTCACCGTGTTCCCGCAGTTGTTCACCGAGATCGGCGCGTAGACCAGGCTGCCCTGACCCTCCCCAGCGTGCTCGTGGGCCTGGGCCACGCCGGCCGCCGCCAGCGGCATCCCGAGCGCTGCCACCCCGATAGCGGTTCCCGATACGAGTCGACGCAGCACGAGCGTCTCCTTTCCTTCCGTGGATGTCGGAGTAGTAACGACCTGGGCCATCCAGGGTCACGAACTGACCCGTTCGCCCGCCGCCCCGGGCGCCCGCGACGCCGGAGGGAAGCGCTCGACGAACCGCCGCTGAACCCCGTCAGCAGCACTGCTCACCGCGCCGGGCGGTGATCCCCTCGCGCACGGCGACGGCCGCGATGACCAACGCGACGGCCGGGTCGGCCCAGCTCCAGCCCAGCGTCGCGTTGAGCACCAGCCCGAGCAGGAGCACGCCCGAGAGGTAGGTGCACAGCAGCGTCTGCTTCGAGTCGGCCACCGCCGATCTCGACCCCAGCTCCCGGCCCGCTCGGCGTTGCGCGGCCGAGAGGAACGGCATGACGAGAAGGCTCACCGCCGCGAGGACGATGCCGACCGTCGAGGGCTCCGGCTCGGCCTTGCCGAGGAGCGCGCGGACCGACTCGGCGGTGACGTATGCCGCGAGGGCGAAGAACGAGAGCGCGATGACGCGCAGGGCCGTCCGCTCCCGTGCCTCGGGGTCGCCGCCGGCGAACTGCCAGGCCACCGCGGCTGCGGAGGCCACCTCGATCGTCGAGTCGAGCCCGAACCCGACGAGCGCGGAGGAGGACGCGACGGTGCCGGCTAAGAGGGCGACGCCCGCTTCGACGACGTTGTAGGTGATCGTCGCGGCCACGAGCAGCCCGACCCGCCGGGTGAGGACGGCGCGACGGCCCGGGGCGACCGGCGCGGGCGCGCAACACGGGGCCGTGCAGGTGGACGGCTCGGACGCCACCAGACCACCTCCCTGCTCGGCCCGCACGCTACTGCGACCGGCGGGCCAGCGGGGCCGCTGTGGACCCGTCGGCGCCGGGCCGGCACCGCTCGGTCGGACGACGAGTGGCTCGACCGGCACCGCGACGAGCTCGCGCACCTCGACGCCGGCACGGGATGCGTCCCTTTCCGGACCGTCGACCAGATCGACGACGACCTCGTGCGCAGCCTGCTCACCGAGACGGCGGGCGAGGCGGGCCCGGTGCGCTGAGCCCGCCGTCCGGGGTCAGGCCGCGGCCGAGCCTCACGACGGCGGGGTGAAGCGCTCGACGAACCTCCGCTGCCACGGCGTCTCGACCGCCCCGCGCGAGTAGGACGAGCGGACGAAGGCCACGGCCTCCGCGGCGGGCAGACCGTCGAGGATCGCCAGGCAGGCGAGGGCGGTGCCGGTCCGGCCCTTGCCGCCACCGCACGCGAACTCGACCCGCGCGTCGCCGGCCCGCTCCAGCGCCTCGAGGAGGGCGGCGTCGAACGCCACGCGGTCCGCGGGGAGCCGGAAGTCGGGCCACCGCACCCACCGGCTCGCCCACGCGGTCGCCGGCGGCGGCCGGCCCAGCAGGTAGACCCCGAACTCCGGAGGGTCGCCGTCGGGCAGCGGCCTGCGCAGCGCCCGGCCGCGCACGAGCCGCCCGGAGGGCAGTCGCAGGACGCCGGGCTCCCCCTCCGTCCACCGCCCCATCGGCCCCCTCCCCCTGTGCGGCTCCGCAGGCTAGCGGGGGCCGGGACCGGTGTTCCGCGACGTCCGGGCGTCGTCCGGGCCGTCGCCGGCCGACCAGCGGTGCCGGCCCTGCGGCGGGGGCGGCGCGGGCCGCCGCTCCGGGGCGCGCTCCGCGAAGGACAGGACCGGGTCGTGGGCCGTCGGGCTGGCCGGCACGAGCGCGGTGATCCCCTCCGGCGGGGAGGCCGGGGCGGCACCGCGCGGCGCCACCGGGCGCGGGGCCGGACGCGGCGGGGTCGGTGTGGGCGACGGCAGCGGC